>JABSON010000121.1 GCA_013215915.1 Campylobacteraceae bacterium
AATATGCTTTTGCAATTTCATAATAAGCATTTTTATCATTATTTTTTATAAGTTCGAAATAATTATTAAAATCTTCAATATTATTTATATCTGCATTTAATGATATAAATAAAGAACTTATAAAAAATAACTTTTTCATTTAATTTCTTTTTTAATTGTACTTTTTAAAGAAGTTAGAATTTCATAAGTAAGTGTATTATTTAGGGTCGCAATTTTTTTGACATTATTAAAAATACAAATTTGTTCTTTATTAGATTGAAAAGATGTATTATCCATAGATATATTACCTAATAATTCATATCCTTCAGAACTTTTAAATCCTTTATTTGAAGTGAATCTTAAAAAACCATCGCCATAGCCTATATCATAGTTAGAAACAATCATATCTTTAGATGCTTCATAATTAGACGAGTAACCAAGTCTTTGACCTTTTTTAAGTAATCTAGATGAATTTTTATCTGCCCATAATTCTAATACAGGTTTTAATTTTATATCCTTAAATACCTTGTCATTTTCTAAATATCCATATTGTGCTAAACCAATTCTTGCAAAATCATCAGGATAATTATTAAATCTAAATAAAGCAGATGAGTTGGCAGAATGAAACTTAGGAATAGCTAAAGAAAGTTCTTCACATATTGTGAAAACATTCTTTTTAATTCTTGCGAAATTTCTATTTTGCCAATAGAAATCGCATGATAATTTATCAGCTGACCTATGATGAGTAAAAATTCCAGTAAGAACTAGACCTTGCTTACAGATACCAATAATAGCCTCTTTAAGCTGATTTTCTTGAATTCCATTTCTATGCATTCCTGTATCAATTTTAAGGTGAACCTTAGTGTTTTTAGGAAGTAGATAAATGTCTGATAAATCATTAATTGCGATGTGAAAAGTATGTGAATAAGTCTTTATATTTGTATCAGCAAATATTAAGATTTCTTCAAATAGATTTTCTATAATTTTAGCTTCTTCTACTAATTGAACTACAGCTTTCTTTATTCCGAAGCTTTGAGCTAAATTTGCAATTTCTAATAATCCATGTCCATATGCATTATCTTTTAAAACAACAGATATTTTGTCTTTTGAACCAATTTTTTTTTCAATAATTCTTAAATTCTCAAAATAGTTTTCTTTGTTTAAAATAATTTTTGACATTTTTTTCCTATATTAATTTTCTTTTAAATAAATAATTTTTTAAATAATTCAATTAAATATTATTATATTTTATCTTTAAAATAATTATGTATTAAAATACTATCTTTTTTATTTAAAATAGCTTCTAATTTATCTACACTTGCAGTTTTTATTTCTTCAAAGGTCCCAAAATAAAGTAATAGTTTTTTAAGTTTTGCTTGACCAATACCTTTAATTTGTAATAATGAAACTTGTTTATCTTCTGCTCGTTTTTGTTTTTTATGAAAACTTATAACAAACCTATGCGCTTCATCTCTTAGTCTTTGCATAAATTGTAATCTTTGATCACTTGGTTTTAATTTTAACTCGATATATTCACCATTAATTCTATAGTGTAATATATCATGAGCACTTCCTTTTGCTCTATGTGACTTAGCATCTATTTTTTCTTTAGAAATAGCAATAACATCTAAGTTGACACCATGAGAGTCTATTAGTAAATGTGCTAATTTAAGTAAAGTAGAACCACCATCAATTACCCATAAATCAGGAGCTTGATTTTTTTCAAAAGAATCTATTCTTCTTAATAAAACTTCTTTCATTTGAGCATATTCATCTTTTGCTTCAAGGTTATAGTGTCTATAATCTTTTTTCTCTAAACCATTATTCCATACAATCATTGCACCTACTGTAGCTTGACCCATCATATGTGAGTTATCATACGCTTCAATTCGGAAAGGCTCACATGATAAAGAGAATAGTTTTTGTATTTCTTTATAAATAGTACTAGAGTTTGTATTTTCATCAAGTCTTAATAATTCACTGCAGTTATTTAAAGCAATTTCAATAAGTTTTAGTTTTTTATCTTTTTTAGGAGTAGTTAATAAAATCTTTTTTGAAAACTTTTTATATAAAAACTCTTCAATATAATCTTTATCTTCAATTTCTTGTGCTAGTAATATCTCTTTAGGTAAAATAGGTATCTCATTATCATAATAATTAATTATGGCTCTTGAGTATGCTTCACTTAAATCTAAGGCTGAATTATCTTCTAAAAAATTAAGTTTAATAAAATCATATGATGATGAAGCTAATTTTCCATCTCTTATAAATAGTCTTACAATTACAGCTCTTTTTATTCCAGCTTTTATTGCAAATAAATCAAGATTTTCAGTTGTAGCTAAATCCATACTTGTTTTTATTTCTGATTTCTCTATAGTTTTAATTCTATCTCTAATTTTCATAGCTTCTTCAAATCTAAAGTCTTCTGAGTATTTTTCCATAACAATTTGAAGTTTTGCAACAAGTTTTTTCTTATTATAAACATATGATAAAGCATCTTTAACTAGAAGTGCATAATCAGATTGAGTAATTTTACCAACACAAGGTGCATGGCATTTTTTAATTTGGTGGAATAAACAGGCTTCTTTACCTTTTAAACAAGATTTCTTTTGAACTAAAGGCACTATTTCATAAATTGAATCTAAAATATCTCTAGCACCTGTTGAATAAGGTCCAAAATATTTAATATTTTTATCTTTATATACACGTCTTGTTATTTCTATTCTTGGAAATAATTCACTATTATCTATATAAAGATAAGGGTATGTTTTATCATCTCTTAATAAAATATTGTATTTTGGTTTTAATTGTTTAATTAGTGAGTTTTCTAATATTAAAGCATCATGTTCGCTTGGAGCTATTATCCATTCTAAAAATTCTACTTCTGATATCATTTTAAATATTCTTGGACCTAATTTATCTGCAGGTCCTATGTTTGGAGTAAATCTAAAATATGATTTTACTCTATTTTTAAGATTTTTAGCTTTTCCAATATATAATAGTTTTCCTTCTTTATTGAAATACTGATATACACCAGCATCATTAGGAAGTTGTTTAAGTTTTTCTTCTAAATTCATTTGAAATATTAACTTATTTTTAATGTTAAAGATATTAATTTTGTTGATTCTTATCTATTTTCATAGTAAATTCTGAACCTTTTACACTTTTCATTCTATGTGAATTCTATATTCTTTATAGCTATAAAACCATTAAAGTTTTTAATTATAATTTTTTGACTCGTATACAAATCTATACCTATCCTTGTGTTTGTTGTTTGGTAGTGAAAAAGGTTCAAGTATTTTATTTATAATATCTTCGTTAATTCTGCTTATTGAATAATTATTGCCTTTTTTATCTAAAGCATAAATATAATCGCTTAAAAGATTTTCAATAATATTTTACTTTATTTATAAAATCAACTATACTTCCTTAAAGGATAACTATGCCAGGACGATTGTGTATATATAACGATGTTAATTTCAAAGAAGACATTTATTTACAGTGCGGGGACTATATTGATAATATTGTTACTTTAAAAAAACAATATAATATTGCTCCTACTATAAATATTCCAGTATTTTTAAATACTTATGTTTATACCTATGGACATTTTGGATTAATTCCATCTTGGGCTAAAAATAAAAAAAGTATTAATATCAATGCACGAAGTGAAACAATCTATGAAAAAGTAACATTTAGAGAATCATTTAAAAATCAACGTTGTATTATTCCTATTAATGGCTTTTATGAGTGGAAAAAAGATAATGATTCTTCTATACCTTATTTAATAAAATCAAAAAATAAAAACTATTTAGCGCTAGCTGGTATTTATTCATATTATTATGATTTGGAACAGAATGAGAATATTCTAAGTATAGCTTTAATTACAATACAACCAAATGAAATAGTAGAAAAAATACATGATAGAATGCCTGTAATCTTAGATATTAAAGATTGGAGTGCTTATTTAAATACAAAAACTTCACTTTCTGATGTTAATAAATTGTTTAAATCTTGTGATTCTTCTTTACTTTCTCTTCAAGAAGTTTCTTCTTATGTAAATAAAGTCTCAAATCAAGGAATAGAGTGTTTAGATAAAGATATTAAAATAAAAAAAGAAGAAAAAGAAATATTTAAACAACTATCTTTATTTTAATTCTATATATTTTTAAGTATGAATATAACCAATATAAAAGAATATTATAATTCTGATACTATATTTATATGTTTTACATAACTTAGCTGGAAATATTCATACTTGAGAGTGTAAATTTTTTATAGTTTTTTATTTATCCATTTATTTTTAATCTCTTAATTGATAAATACATTAGTTTAAAAGCTGAGTCTTTATTTTTAAATGGGATCTAGCTCTTGTTTTCATTTAATTACAGAATTTAGTGATTCTATTGGTCTTGTTGTTTAAATTATATTCAAGATTGTTTAATACGAAGATCATATTTGATTTTTGAAAAATAAAACTATTAATTTCCTAACTTGACTTCTTTCAATAGTTTAAAATAAAGAGAATCAAAAATCTTTTATTATCATAATAAACTTGAGATGTATTTCTCAACGTTTTATGCCTTTCTTTGAAAGTTTGAAAATAAGTGATTACTTTAAAATTTAATTTATGTAATATTTTATAAAAGTACTATGATCTTTTAGACTTAAGAAAAAAGAAGTTTATAATTCAATCTATTTATTTCAAGATAATAAGTTAAAGAAATAGTTTCTATTCCCCCTAATCTAAATAATCTAACCTTAAAAGATTAAAACTAAATTTACTTTTAGAAAACTTGGGGTTTTAATGTTTTTGTTTAAATCTAAAAATTTATAGAATTAAATATCATTAATTTATTATTTTACTAAATTATTTATTCTGATAATCTGAACTAAATATAGTTCATCTACTAACAATATCGCTGCATGTCCTATTTTACTATTATATAAAAAATATGAATTTGTTCAATTATAATTATTATTAAATACTACCTTAAAGTAGTATAAAATATTACCCTTATTCTTGAATATTAAATAATATAAAAATATTTTATGTTATTATTTTAATACTACCACGAGGTAGAATTAAAATAAAAGGAAATAAAATGAACTTAAAGAAAAATATATTATTAAGTGCTATTTGTATTCTTGCCTTAAGTCAACAAGTTTTTGCAAAAGATGTAAATGTTGAGATTACGGTGAAAGAATTAGAACTTTCAATTGATAATAAAGGGACTAAACAGATGATGTGGACCTTTGGTGGTACTATCCCTGGCCCCGTTGTTAGAGTTAAAGAAGGAGATGTTGTTAATTTCAAACTGATTAATCCAAAATCGAATAAACAAAGTCATTCTATGGATTTTCATGCTGCGCAAGTGGATGTTTTAGATGAGTTTGGAGAAATAAAACCAGGTAAATCTAAAAAATTTACTTTTGAAGCAAAATATCCAGGTGTTTTTATGTATCACTGTGGAGCACCTGCTATGTCAGAACATATTGCTAGAGGAATGTATGGAGTAATTATTGTAGATCCTAAAGATGGATATACCAAAAACTACCCTAAACCAGATAGAGAATATGTAATTGTAGAAGGAGATTTATTTAAAGAAGGAACAAAAGCGGAAGATATAACAATGGGAAATGGTTGGCAAGCATCATTAATTAATGGAAAAGTATTTCATTATGATCCAGTACATGATGAAAATGCTGAGTTAAGTTTACAATCAAAACCAGGAGAAAGAGTAAGAATATTTTTTGTTAATGCAAATATTAATGAATCTGTAGCTTTTCATCCAATTGCTGGAATCTGGGATAAAGTTTATGATAATGGAAATCCAAAAAATGTTAAATATGGAATGCAAACAGTTGATGTTGCACCTGCTCATGGAATGACTTTTGACCTAATTAGTCCAAAAAATAGAGATACTAATAATGCTTTAGTAAATCATAGAATGAAAAGAGCATTAAATGGCGCTATTACTATTTTATTAAATCATGAAGATTATGATGGTAAAAAAGGTAAAGATGGAAAACTAGTTTTAAGAGATTAATAATTTTTAAACTTAGAAATATTTTATAGAAAGGAAGATCATGGGAATATTATTCAAAACAGTAGTGACACTGTTATTTACTCTAAGTTCAAGTTTTGCAGATATTAGTACCTTTATTAAAAATGATTGTGCTACTTGTCATTCTTTTAAAGAAGTCAAATCAGATTTTACAGAAAGAATAAAACGTAAAGCTTCTCCTTTATATTATGCTGGAAACAAATATAAAGAAGAATGGTTGGTTTTGTGGTTACAAAATCCTACAAGAATTAGACCAGGAGGAGCATTTCCTCCAAACCATACCATAGTAACAGATGAGGGAGATATAATTGATGATAAAACCCTAGATAAACATGTCAGTTTATCTCTTCCTCAAGCAAAAGAAGTAGCAAGTTACTTAATGGGCTTAAAAACAAAACAAGAGCTTATTGACAAAATTGATTATTCTCCTAAAAAGATTTCAAAATCTTCAGGTAAATTAAATTTTGTGAAGTTTCAAGCTTGTCAATCATGTCATAAAGACAGCAGAGACGAGGGAGGTGTTTCTGGACCAGAATTATATACTGCTTGGAATAGGTTACAAGAGAAATATATTGTTTCTTATATTACTGAACCAGAATTGTGGGATGAACATACAATGATGCCCAATAAAAATCTAAAAAAATCCAGAATACAAAAACTGGTAGATTATTTAAAATTATTAGGAGAAGAAAATGAGAAATAAATTAAAAATTCTACTTGTTTTTTTTATTATTGTAAGTAATCTTTATGCAAGTGAAAAGTATAAAAAAGAAACCTTATTAGGGAAACAAGTTTATTTAGTATATTGCGTTCAGTGTCATGGAATTTTAGCAGATGGTTATGGTATTAATGTTGAAGATATGAGCGTTTTACCAAAAGATCATACTAATACAAAAGAAATGAATGCACTTACTAATGCAGATTTGTTTAAAGCTATAAAATTTGGAGGTAAAGCTGTTAATAAATCGAATCTAATGCCTGCTTGGCAATCTATTATAAGTGATAAGAATATTGATGCAATAGTTTTATATTTACGTTCAGTTTGTTGTGAGAAAGGAGAAAAAAAATGATATTTAAAAGTTTATTATTATTTATATTAATGAATACTATTCTTTTTGCTCAAGTTCATAAATTTGATATGACTATAGAAGAAGGTACAAAAGAAGTTGCTCCTAATTTAAAATATAAAGTTTGGGGCTTTAATGGACAGGTTCCTGGTCCTTTAATTCATGTAAAAGAAGGTGATGATTTAGAGGTTACGGTATTAAATAAAACAAGTTTACCTCATACTATTCATTGGCATGGAGTATTACAAAAAAATACATGGAAAATGGATGGAGTTCCTAATGTTACCCAAGAAGCTATTGAACCAGGTGATACTTTCACTTATAAGTTTAAAGCTGATAAACCTGGAACTTTATGGTATCACTGCCATGTAAATGTAGCAGAACACGTTGGGCTTAGAGGAATGTGGGGTTTATTAATTGTTGATCCAAAAGATCCTATTGCAATTGAAAATGAAGTGAATAAAGAAGTAATTTTAGCTTTTTCTGCTTGGGATTCTTCTGTTGCAGATAGTTATGGAAAAGGAGGTCATCCTCAAAGTAAAGCAGATTATTTTTCTATTAATGGTAAAGCATTTCCTTTCAATTCACCTTTAGTAGTAAAAAAGGGAGATGTTGTTAGGTTTAGGCTTCTTGCTGTATCTTCAAATGTTGCCTTTCATTTACATGGGCATGATATGTTGGTTACACATAAAGATGGTTTACCTTTAAGTAGCCCATATTGGGCAGATGTAATTCCTTTATTAGAAGGAGAAAGAATTGATGCTATTGTAAGAATGGATAATCCAGGTAGATGGTTAAACCATGATCATATTGAACACCATACTAGTAACTCAGGAAAAATGCCAGGAGGAGCTGTTATGATAGTTGAATATGAAGATATTGAAAAAGAAGATTGGTATATTTGGAAAGATAAAAAAGTAGAAAAAGATTACTTTTTTAGCGAAAGTATGAAAAAACCTTTAGGTATTCACAATAATCCAGGCTTTAAAATAATGCCACTTAAAAAAGAAAAAAGAAAAAAAAGAAAGAAAAAAAAGAAAAAATCTTAAAAAAGAGCTGTAGAAGCTCTTTTTTATATAAAATCTCTTTTCAAAAATACTCATAATAAGCCAAGTCTAAAAAATAAAAATTATTAAACTACATAAAATCTTCATAATTTAAATACTAATAATTTATGGGCTATGACTCATACTTGTATTGATATGTATATTCTATTTTATACTTAATTTGGAACTCTAAAGTATTTATAATTTATTAAATATCAAAAAAAACTTATAATA
>JABSON010000122.1 GCA_013215915.1 Campylobacteraceae bacterium
TGTACTTTCATTATATAAAGAATAATCAAATGGGTCTTTTTGCATAAAATAAATAAAAACTATAATTAAAGAAATAATAGATAATATTATGTAAAATCTTTTTTTCTTATACCATTTTAGCTCTATTATTGGATTGTCTTCTAAATAAGAAGCAGCTAAATCATTCACAGAACCAAACTTTTCAACTAAAGTTTCATAAGATAGTTCTTGTTCTTCTATATAAGATTTAATTTCTTTAAGAATATTTTCTTTTATTTTAGAATCTAAACTTTCTAGTTTTTTCTTTAATTCATTTATATAATCATTTGTAGTCATTATGTATCCTTTAAATTATTTAAAGATTTATGATGATTTTCATAAGCCTCTAATAAAAAAGGTAAAATTTCTTCACCTTTTTTAGAAATTTGGTATTCTCTTTTTGGATGTCCACTTGTTTGTGGAATATTCCAAGATGAGATTAACCAATCATTTTGCTCCATTCTATTTAGTAAGGGATATAAAGTTCCTTCATTTATTTTAAGTGAATTCTTTTCAAAATATTTCAATAATGCTAATCCATGCATGTTTTTTACTTTTTTTAAAGCAAGTAGGGTGCATAGTTCGATATATCCTTTCCTAAATTGAGATAACCATTTTTTATATTCATTTTCATCCATATTATTTCCTTATAATATATTGTATCACAATTTACTATGTATTACATAGTAAAATACATAACAAAGTAAATTTTGAATTATATAATGAATATTAATAGTAGAAGTTTTTAATTAAATAATCTAAAAAGAATTTTAGATAATATAAAGAAGTTTATTGTTTTTTTAAGAAATTTTGTAGTTTTTGAGAATTTTGTAGTTTTTGTAAAAAGTTTTAGGAAAATAAATTCCTAAAACTTTAGTCTTATAGACCTAAATCACCTTTGATTTGATTAGCCCATGCAGCTAATCTATCATCAGTTAAATCATCTTGGTTATCTTCATCAATAACAAGTCCTAAGAACATATCATCAACTACAGCATTAGATTCTTCATAATCATAACCTTCAGTTGAAGTTTGACCAATAATATTTGCAGCTTTAACTTTATCGTGTAATAAAGAAATTGCTTCAGCAAAAGTATCACCATAACCATCTTGATCACCAAGACCTAAAAGCGCAACTGTTTTTCCTGAGAAATCAATTTCGTCTAAAGTATCTTCGAAATCTTCCCAGTCAGATTGTAAATCACCTGAACCCCAAGTTGAACTTGCAAGAATTAGATTGTCAAAAGATGAAATTTGATCAGCAGATGAATCACAAACTTCTATCATTTCTACATTATCTTCACCTAGAATGTTTACTAATCTCTTACAAACATCTTCAGTCATTCCACCATCACTACCGTATATTAATCCAACTTTACTCATTGAAAATCCTTTTATAATTATTAATATTAATTTTTTTGAAATTGTATATAAAATATAATTAAAACATTATACATTAAATAAGTATAAATAATTTTAAAGAAGAATAAAAGTTTTGATTTTTACTATTGTTTTCAAAAAGAAGAGATAAAATTTTATCTCTTCTTTTTAGTATTATTTTGAGTAAATTCCATCAAGTAATGAATCTACAAAAGAAGAAGGTGAGAATTCTATTAAATCTTCAGCTTTTTCTCCAATTCCTACATAAAATATAGGTAGTTCTAATCTATTTGATATTGAAAATAAAGCACCACCTTTAGCAGTACCATCAAGTTTTGTAACAATAATACCATCAATTCCAACCATTTCATGGAATGCTTTTGCTTGTGCAATCGCTGAGTTACCTTGAGTTCCATCTAAAATCATTAATTTCTGATGAGGAGCATTTGGCATAGCTTTTCCACAAACTTTTACAATTTTCTTAAGTTCATTTGATAAGTTTGTTTGAGTTTGAAGTCTACCAGCAGTATCAATGATTACATGATCAAAGTCTTTTGCAATTGCAGATGATATTGCATCATAAGCAACAGCTGAAGCATCATGACCTTGTTTTGTTTTAATAATTGGAACATCAATTTTATTAGCCCATGTAGATAACTGCTCAATTGCAGCTGCTCTAAATGTATCTCCAGCGCCTAATAAGACAGTTTTATTTTCTTTCTTTAATCTTGCGGCTAGTTTTGCAATTGTAGTAGTTTTACCAGCACCATTAACACCTATAATTAATTGTACAAATGGTTTAGGTAAATTATTCATATCAACATAAGGAGCATGTTCAAATAACATTACAAGTCTATGTCTTAAATCTTTTCTAGCAATCATAGGCTCTAAACCATCCATTGCTTTTTCAATGATTTCATATTCCATATCAGCTTCAATTAAAATCTCTTCGATATCTTCAAAAGATATTTTTTCTTTTTTAATTGGAATAATAGTATTAAGATTTTCAACAGTTTTAGCTAAAGCTCTTGCAAAAAATCCTTTTTTCTCTTCTTCAACTTCTTTTTCTTCAATAACTTCATTAAGATGTACATCTTTTTCTAGCTCTTTTTCGATATTGTTTTCAACAATATCTGTATCAAAATCTTTTTCTTGAGTTTTAACTGTTTCTTCTTCTTCTCTAACTAGAGTTTCTTCAACTTTTTTTTCTTCAACAACTTCTTCTATTTTCTTTTTCTTTTTAAAAAAACCAAACATTATTTTATAGCCTTTTGTATATCACTTTCTAACATTTCTTCAGGAACCGTACCAATGTATTTTTCCATAATTGTACCATCTCTTTTTAACATATATATTGTAGGAATTGTTTTAGTTTCACCTAAATATTTTGCCAACTCATCATTTGCTTTTCCATTTGTTACTGGGTAATTTATTTTAAATTTACTCACAAAAGCATTTAACTCATCATTTGTTTTTTGATCTGCTACTAATAGTGAAATTATTTGTAAATCTTTTTTATATTTATTTTGAAGATTAATTAAATGAGGAATTTCTGCTTTACATGGTGGGCACCAAGTTGCAAAAAAACTTATTAAAATTGCTTTATTCTCATAATTTTTAATTGTTAGTTTATTTTTGCTTGTTTTTATTTCAATTTCTTTCCCATTTACTTGTTTAAGTATGAAAGTGGGGTAGCTTATAGCTTTTTCTTCTGTAAGATTGTTACTTTTTTTGTTTTTTGAATCACAGGCAGTAAATACTAATAGTGACAAAATTGCAAAAAATACTATTTTTTTAAACTGCATTTTAAGTCCTTTAGGTAAAATATTTTTAAGATATGAATAATATCTAAGTAAGGCTTAAATATGTTAGAAGATCATAAAAATGATTTTAGAAAATCATGTATTAAAAGATTAAAATTTAAAAGCCATTTTTCAAAAGTTAAAACAAATTATATAGTAATAAATAAATTATACAAATTAATTAATTCTTTGGGCGCAAAAAATATTTTATTATATCTTCCTTTAAAAATGGAAGTTAATATAATGCCGTTAATAAAAAGACTTAGAAAAGAAAAAAAAGTTCAAATATATGTACCTTACATGTATGAGGATTCGTTTAAAGCAGTAAAATATAGACTGCCACTAAAAATTAAAAAATTTGGTATAAAAGAACCAAACAATTCTTATTTAACAAATAAAATTGATTTAGCTATTGTTCCTGTTGTAGGAATTGATGCTTTATATAAAAGAATTGGTTTTGGAAAAGGTATGTATGATAGATATTTTTATAGATTAAAATATAAACCTATAATTGTATTTACACAATTAACTTATTGTAAAAGCTCTAAAATTTTATCTAATCATTATGATATTCAAGCAGATTATATTGTGACAAATTAAATAAATATTAAAAAGGTTTTGAATATGGATGTATTATTATTGGAAGGATTGGTTTTAGCGATAATTGTATCGTTAATAACTTTATTTATAAAATCTAAATTCGACAAAACTAAATTTGAAGTACATATAGAACAAGCAAAAGCAAAAGCTAGAGTAATCGAGCATGAAGCTGAAGTTCTATTAAAAGATGCCAAATTTAAAGCAAAAAAAGATTATGAAAAAGAATTTAGATCGGCAAAAAAAGAGTATGATTTTATGTTAAGTAAAATCGAGAAAAAAGAAATAGAATTAAATACGCACTTAGAAACAGAACTTAATAAGATCGAAAAAGAAAAAAAAGATATAAATTATAAAAATGAAACTTTAGAAAACTTGCAAAAAGGTCTTTCTATACAAAAAGAAAGATATGAAGAAAAAATAGAAAAAGCAATAAAAGTATTAGAAAATGTTTCAGGTTTAACACAAACAGAAGCAAAAGAATTAATGATATTAAAAGTAAAAGAAGATTCACGTGCTCAAATTGCTTCGATTTTTAGAAAAAAATATAAAACTGCAGAATTAAATTCTCAAAAAGAAATTAATAATATTTTATCTAATGCAGTTACAAGGTATGCTGGTGAATTTGCAGCTGAGAGACTTATTAACAATATTCCTATTAATGATGATGAAACTAAGGGTAAAATCATTGGTAAAGAAGGAAGAAATATTAAAGCTTTAGAAATGCTATTAGGTGTTGATATTATTATTGATGATACTCCTAATACTATTACTGTTTCATCTTTTAATTTATTTAGACGAGCAGTTGCTACTCAAACTATTAAAGATTTAATAGAAGATGGAAGAATTCAACCTGCACGTATTGAAGAAATTTATAATAAAGTGAAAGCAGAATTTGATTCAAAAATGTTAAAAGAGGGTGAAGATATAATTATTGAATTAGGTATTCAATCTATGCATCCAGAATTAGCTAAACTAGTAGGGCGCCTTAAATATAGAGCTTCTTATGGTCAAAATGCTTTAAAACATACGCTGGAAGTAGCTCATTTAGCTGGTTTAATAGCTTCTCAAATGGGTGGAGATTCAATTTTAGCTAGACGTGCTGGTTTATTACATGATATTGGAAAAGCTTTAACTCACGATTTCCCAGGATCTCATGTAGATTTAGGTGTTGATATGTGTAGAAGATATGATGAACCTCCAACTGTTATTAATGCTATTTATGCCCATCATGGTCATGAAGAACCTATTAATATTGAGTCTGCTGCTGTTTGTGCAGCTGATGCACTTTCAGCTGCTAGACCAGGTGCAAGAAGAGAAGTCTTAGAATCATTTCTTAAAAGAGTAGAAGAAGTTGAAAAAATTTCTACTTCAAAAACTGGTGTAATTAATGCTTATGCTATTAATGCAGGTAGAGAAGTAAGAGTTATTGTAAAAGCTGATTTAGTTAATGATGATGAAGCTATTTTATTAGCTTCTGAGATTGCTAAAGAAATTGAAGAAAAAGTACAATATCCAGGGGAAATAAAAGTAAATGTAATTAGAGAATTAAGAGCACTATCTTACGCAAGATAGAAGGCTCTTAAGCCCTCTTTTTTCTTTTTTTCTTAACTTCTTTAATCCACAAAAAATTAACTAATAAAACTGATAAAATACTAAATACAATACATACTAAAAGAGTTCCTGTATATAATGATAAAGCTATTTTGGCTAAATTATCATTCATATGCTCAAATGAGAATTCAATTGCATTTTTATTATTTAATAAAATATTTCCTAATTCATATTCAAAATAATATATTATAGGCATAGTTACAGGATTAGACAGCCATATTAAAGCAAAAGCTATAGGAAAATTAACATTAAATAAGATTGTTAAGATTGCTACTAATACCATTTGAAAAGGCATTGGTATAAAAGCTACAAATATTCCAATAAATATTCCACCTAAAATTTTTTTTCTATTTAAACTCCAAATTTCTCTTTTATTGATATGTTTACCAAAGATTTTAAGTGCTCTGTTTTTTTTAATTTTATTATGATCTGGTAGTATTTTTCTTAATTTTGTTTTTGGCATTTGTATACCTTAAAAAGTTTTTTTGAAATTATACTCAAAACTTATTTAAGATTTCAAAGTAAAACTAATAATAATTTTGATATTATTCGATTTTTAAAGGGTATATAATTAAATCATCATCATTAGCATATAAATATGCGTTAATTTCAGTGTTTTTATGGTCAACAGTAGCAAGTGCTTTTAAATTATCTTTAGAATACTTAAGTCCAAGTGCTTTAGTTTTATATTCAAGTTTATTCTCATTATTAATTTTATTTATAGTTTTAGTTTATCAAAAAAAAGTACATTTAGTAAAAGATTATATAAAAAAGAATTTTTTATTAGTTTTTATTTTAGGACTAATAAATCCTTTTTTATATTATTTAGTATTATTTAAAGCTTATTCGCTATTGCCAGCTCAAGAAGCTCAAGCTATTAATTATTCTTGGGCTTTAATGTTGGCATTTTTATCTGTTCCATTTTTAAAACAAAAATTAAGATTAATTGATGTTCTTGCTGGTTTTATTTGTTATTTTGGAGTAGTAGTAATTGCCACAAAAGGTTCACCTTTATCTTTAGATTTCTCAAATATAGAAGGTTTGTTTTATGCTCTCCTTAGCACTGTATTATGGTCCTTTTATTGGATATTCTCTACAAAGGCAAAAATAGATCCAGTAGTTGGTTTGTTTTGTAACTTTCTAATATCTGCACCTATTATATGTATATATTATATATGTACAGAAGATTTTAAAGTACCTGCACTTAATGGTATTTTAGGTGCATTATATATTGGTTTATTTGAAATGGGAATTACATTTTTATTTTGGTTAAATGCAATGCAAAGTGCAATTAATACTTCAAAAATTACAAACTTAATTTTTATCTCTCCATTTTTATCTCTAATTTTTATTTACTTTATTTTAAATGAACAAATATATTTATCAACTATACAAGGTCTTGGATTAATTATTACAGGTCTTATTTTAGTAGCAATATTTGATAAAAAGAAAAGAAAAGAAGGAAAAAGAATTATTAGTAAAAAACTTAAAAACTAAGAATTCTTTAAAATTAAGATGTATATAGTATAATAGGAAAAATTTATAATAAGAGACTCATGAAACAACAAATATTTACAACACAAATCATAGCAGGGCTTTACAGAGGTAAAAAATTAGAATTACCATCTTTAGAAGTAACACGTTCATCTAAATCAAGATTAAAAGAATCATTTTTTAATGTTTTACAATTTGATATTTTAGATAAAGTTTTTATTGAAGCATTCGCAGGTTCTGGATCAATCGGATTAGAAGCACTTTCAAGAGAAGCAAAAATTGCATATTTTATTGAAATTAATAAAAGATCATATAATGTTTTAAGAAAAAACTGTAGAAATTTAGGTGTTAGAAATGCTCAAACAATTTACGGAGATACTTTTTTAGAACTTCCTGTCTTAATGAATAGTTTAAAAAATTCTAATGAAGAAATAATTTTATATATTGATCCACCATTTGATTTTAGAGATGGAATGGAAAATATTTATGAAAAAAGTTTTGAAATGATTAAAGATATTGAAATCAATAATATTTTTATGATTTGTATTGAACATGAAAGTACAGTAGAAATACCTGAAACTTTAGGTCAATTCTCAATTTACAAAACTAAAAAATTTGGAAAAAGTACTTTAACTTATTTAAGAAAATAATTATATTTATTATATACTAAGCTTTAATAGTATATATTTTCTATTAAAGCGAGGTGTATTATGAAAAATATTCTGTATATCGTGTTTATATGTTTTTTTTTAATTTCTTGTACTAGTAAAAAAGATATTAATATTAACAAAAAAAGTAGTATTTATTATCTAAATACAAATGTTCAGGTCTTAGCAATCAAAAAAGATGTAGATTCACCTTTTTCATTTGTTTTAGGTCTAGGTGGATTAATTTCTAAAAATGTAGGTTTAAGCACAAGTGGCTCTTATACTCCTAAAAACAAGAATTCAACTGCGTTAAAATTAGAAAGTCAGCTTCTCTTTTATAAAATTGATATTAGTAAATTAATTGTTGATGAAATGAATAAACAATTATTAGAACATGAATTTTATAAAAACAAATTATCTCAAAATAAATACAATCACATAATTCATTTATCCTTATTATCATATGATTTAGATAAAAGTATGTTTTCAAATAAATATCAAATTAAGTTGAAAATTAAATTATCTATACTTAATTTAAATAATAAAATAGTTTATGAAAATACTGAAGAATATAAATATGATTCTGATTATGATGTTTATATTGAAGAAATAATATTTTGCTGAAGAGAAAAAAAGGGAAAATGTGAGATTTTAAAATGATTATTTGAAAACTAAGCCCATCCAGTTATTTTTTATGATCAATTTAATAAGAATGGTCAGGATGTGTTCATGCATTTGTATGTTCATTAACTATGTATAAAATTGAAATAAATTCGAAATCCTCAATGCTTGTGTAATAAACTCTTAAAATTATTTATTAATTAT
>JABSON010000123.1 GCA_013215915.1 Campylobacteraceae bacterium
AATAGAGCAGCTCGGTAGCTCGTCGGGCTCATAACCCGAAGGTCACAAGTTCAAATCTTGTTTCCGCAACCAATTAAATAATATAAACTACTCAAATTATTTAATAAAAAATCAAACATTTTCCTAAAATCAATTAAAACATTATTCAAAATAAAAATTATCTACAAACTAAACAAGCTAATTGTTAAACTTGTTTAATTCATTAATCTTTATTATTTTAACCTTTTAATCCATCTACTCTTTTAGCTAATAAATAAGGAAAAAATATTTTCATATATATTATAAATGGTATCACAAATAATACAGATGAGATTATATATGCTTCTATGATATAGTTTTCATAATAAGGAATAAAAGCTCTTATGAATGTTGAGATTATAATTAGAATTACTCCTAAAGAAGTATATATATTAGTAAATAGATGTCTTCCTGTATGTATAGTTGATACTATTAACATTATTATATAAAATGTCAAACCAAAAGCACCTGTTGTTAAAAAGTGTCTAAAATGATTTAAAGCGTAAATCTCATCATTTAAATAATCATATCCTAAGAATCCATATCCTAAAGCTATTAAAATTATTATGCTCATTAAATACATTACAAAAGGTTTTAATAAAATATTATAGTCTTTTAATATAAAATCATTTAATACTCCTAATGTAGCAGCAGCAGAAGCAAAAGCTAGCCAGGCTAAAATAGAATTATCTGGATATAAAAACTCAATTATTGTATATAAAATTATAGAAAATATAGCTAAATTATATCTAGGAGATCTTGCATAAAATGTTTCATCTATATTTTCATCTTCTAATAATTCATTAATAGATTCCATACTTACACGTCTAAGAGCTAATAAAATTAATACAATAAAAGCTCCTAAAGCAACTTTTAGAATTTCCATTGATGAAAAATCTATAAGTGAAGCAGATGAAGAGAAAAACCATATTTGAATTGATATTAAAACTATTAACATATAAGCTAAAGAAAAATGATTTCTTTTTACATCTTTAAATACAGGCTTTGCAACAAGAGCTGTTATCCATACTAATAAAGATATATTCGTAAGTGCCACAAAATATACACCAACATAATCTATCATCCAAAAACTAACTCTTCCTAAAACCCACAAACTTACAAGCGCTAATAATTTTTTTCCAACAATTGGAATAGCTCCTGGAAACATTTCAGGTACTCCTGTTAAGAAAAAAGCTAAAATCCCCGCAGTACCTAAACCATATAGCATTTCATACATATGCCAAGTTAAAGCATCATTCATAAAAGATATATTTACAAATCCAGAAAAACTTAAAGACCATAAAAGTATTGATAATACAATATAAGGAGCTAATAGTATAAATATAGGTCTAAATCCATATGCTAATAAAGCAGGGTAATCACCTTTAGGATAAAAAGCATAATGTGATGTTGCATAATTCTTTATTTCTTTTTCGTCATTTTTAGTATTTTTAATGTCCATATTATTCCAATTCAAATGTTTCTATTATAGTTTGGTTCGATAATAGTTTTGCAGTTTCTTCATATACATATTTATTATCTCTTAATTTTTGATTTACATCTATTGTAAAAGTTTTAACTATATGTCCTAAAGGTTCAGATTTTAAAAGTAAAATTTCATCAGATAGTTTTACAGCTTCCATTAAATCATGAGTAATAAATAAAACTGACAAAGCTTTTTCTTTAATTTCTTCTATTAATAAAGTTTGTAACTCTTTTTTTAAACCTATATCTAAAGCAGAAAAAGGTTCATCTAAAAATAGTAAAGAAGGTTTTGTGATAAGTGCTCTTGCAAATGAAACTCTTTGAGCCATTCCTCCTGATAAATCTTTTGGAAATTTATCAAAATCATCTTCTTCTAAACCAAATCTTAAAGCCATTATTTTAGCTTCTTCATTTCTGTTTTTTTTATTCAAACCTTGTGCTTTTAAACCTAAGGCAATATTGTCAATTACATTTTTCCACGGAAGTAATCTAGGCTCTTGAAATGCAAATGATGATGAATCAAATGTATTTTTTATTGTACCTTCTTCTAAAGTTAATAAATGTGCACATAAATGAAGTAAGGTAGTTTTTCCTCCACCAGAAGGACCTACAATTGATAATACTTTCCCTTTTTCTAAAGAAAAAGAAATATCTTTTAAAATATCTTTAAATCCAAAAGAGTGTGAAACATTAAAAAGTTCTAGTTTTTCTTCTACTTTCTCCATAATTCAACCTCTCTTTTTAATGGTTCTAATAATAAATACTCAATAGCTAATAATGACCCAATCATAATAACAACTAAAGCTAAAGCTGTTGGAGTATCTAATTGTGATCTGGCAATTGCCAAGGCAGCTCCAATTCCATCATTAGAAGATAAAAGCTCTGCCATTACTACTATTTTCCAAGACATTCCAAGTGCACTTATCCAAGCTGGAAAAACATAAGAAAATATATGCGGAAAATAAAGATCAAATAGTTTTTGAGTAAAAGATAAAGAAAAAGAATCTGCCATTTCTTTTAAATTACCTTCTAATGTTCTTGTACCTTGAAGCGCACCTATAAATATAATTGGAAAAGAAGCTACAATAACAGTAAATATAACTGTATCATCTCCCATTCCAAACCAAATCATAGCTAATACAATCCAAGCAATGGGAGGCATTCCTACAAGTATTGTAACAATTGGTCTACTCATCATTGAAGCTGTTATAAAAAGACCTGATAAAAGTCCTAAAGCTGAACCTAAAACTAAAGAAATCGAGAATCCAATTACTGCTCTTTTAATTGTAATATATATATCAATCCAAACAGAATCATCATGTAACATTACATAAAGTGTATAAAATGTTTCTTTTGGACTTGGAAGTGCTAAGTTCCCATAAACTTGATTTCCTAAATCCCAAAATGCTATAAATAATAATATAGCCGAAAGTGAAGAAAGTCCTGAAAGTAAATATGTTGGAAAATCTTTAAATAGTTTAATTAAAAAATTCATATTTTATTGTTTATAATAAAAAGCATCATCAGGTAATTTACCACCAATTGTTTTTGCATTACTAGCTTTTAAAATCTCAAAAAAGTCTATTAAATCTTTTTTTGAGTCTTGTGCTGATACAAAATCTATTTTCATATTAGGAATTGAAGATGTAATAGCATTAGCATCTAACATTTTTAAGTGCTTAGCTGATAAAACTCCAGCTTCTTCTGGATTATTTTTATACCAAATAATTGCTTTTTTATATTCTTCTTGGAATCTTTTAATAATATGTTTTTGATTTATTGTTTTCCCTAAAACTGCAACACCTGCTTGAGGAAGTTTGGCTTGCGTTTTAAAAACTCTTCCCCATTCTTCTTGAAGATCAACTGATCTGTATAAAGTAGGAGCTATTACTTTCATAGGATAAGTTTTTGATTTTTCAATTGCCATTGAAATTGCTGGTTCAATTAGTAAAGCATGATCAACTCTTCTTAAAATTAACATTTGAATTGCATCAATAGGTGAGCTTACATATCTTAATTTAAAGTCTTTTTTAGGATCTAAACCTTGTTTTTTAAGAAGTTCTTTAAATACAATATCAGGCATATCTGCTCTAAAAGGAATTGCTATTTCTTTTCCTTTAAAATCAGCCAAAGTTTTAATATTTTTATCTCTTGAAATCATTCCTAATATTCCCCAAATAGAAACATTTAATAATTTGATCTTTTGTTCTTTATTATATAAATTAGCAGCTACATTTGAAGGAAGTGCCATAAAGTCAACGTCACCATTAATAACTAAAGCTCTTAATTCATCTGGAGTTTTCCATAACTTAAATTCTACATTTTTTGCTATGTCATTTAAAGCACCTGTTTGAATCATTCTAAAAAAAGGATGAGATACTGAAGCAAATGGACCTGATAAAGTAATCTTATCTACTTTTTCACTTGCAAAAAGCGATATAGAAATATATATAAGCATAAACAATTTTTTCATAATAAATCCTAATAGTTTAATTTTTATATATTCTAGTTAAAATGATATCCATTATCATTGATAAGGGTCAAGATATTAAGTTATTTTATTTTGTTAAATTTTAGCCTTAAGGATTTTTAATGCAATTTCATATAAATATTTTATTGATGATCTTGTTTTAATAGAAGAGAAATTAAATATAAAAACATAGATAAAGATCTTAAAGTAAATACTTTTTAGAATGAGTTTTACAAGTTTTAATAAATAATTAAAAAGATGCATTATTAAGTGATAATATTTTTAAAGAAAATGAATTTGTAGTACTAAGTATTAAAGAAAAAATTTTTGAAAAAATTCGAAGCATATTTTACTACTAAATTAAATGATAATGTAATATGAATTGGTTTATATATATTCAAAGTTATTATTGAAAATAATATAGATGCTAAGATAGAAGTTGAGAGCTCATATGAATGAACTATATTTATAATTAAATTAACATTCTAATCCTATATTAGGATTAGAATGTTTAGTTTAACTCTTTATATGCTTTTTCTGCTCTGTCAATTTGGTGCTTTATGGCTTTTTTATTATATGAACTTTTGTCTGCATTCACATTTGAATTTGAACAAGCTACAAAAACTGTAGATAGTAAAAAAACAAGTAATAATGTTTTCATTTTTGTCCTTTAATTGTGTTTTAATGATTATATATAAATATTTATAAAAATCTTATTTATTTCTTTATGTAATTCTCTTAAATGTCATCTTCTCTTAAATATATTCTTGTATAATTACATCAGAAAAAGATGAAAGGTTTTAATGCTCATAACGCAAAATCAAAGTGATTTTTTTAATGTATTAACTGGGGCTAATAGCCAAATTATAGAACAAAGTTTAATCTCATTATATGAAGCTCTATATGGAAACGATTTTATTGTTGATGAAATCATGGATAGAAAAAAAGCAAGAGATATAGTATATCAAGTAATTCAAGATATGCCTTGGCAAAATGAAGATAGTGAATCTGCTTTAGATAATGATAAAGACAAAGCTTCTTATATAATTAGAAGATTAAGAGACTGTGGATGGATAGATTTTGTAACAGATAAAGTTTTATTAATTAAAATATTTACTTTTACAAAAAATGGTAAACAATTCTCACAAACTTTATATACTTCAAGTGATGAAGAACATGTATTAGTAAGGCAAAGAAATGTAAGAGCTACAAAAGCTTCGCTCTTATCATATCAACAATCTGATGATCCTGCTGATTTAATAGATGCTATTAACTTCTCAAAATATATTGTTTCTGATTTAAGTGATAATATAAATGATGTAAGAGAAGAAAAGAATCTTTTAATGTCTTTAGCTATGGAAGATGTAAAAGTTGCAGGTGGGAAGTTTATTAATTTTGTAAAAGATAAGTTTGCATCTGATATTGCTGTTAAGTTTGGTAAAGATTCTGCAAATAGATACATCTTAGATATTGAAGAAATAGTAAAAGATTTATGCTTAGAAAACTTTGAATTAAGAGAAAAAAGATTATATGCTCATTTTCCTTCGTTTAGAAAAAATCCTAATGCTTTAAAATCTATTTTAGATGCAATTGATAATAGATTAAAAAATGCCTGTGATACAAAACTTCCTTTATTAAAAAGAGAAATCTCTTCTTATATACATAGGGGAACAGTAATATTTAGACAAACTAACTCATTGTTTTTTAATAAGAATAAAGAAGTTACACAAATAGCTAAAATTATAAAAGAAAAAAACAAAGAAGATAAAGAACTATTACTATCAAGTATTGGAAAAGCTATTACTTATCCATCATTGAAGCTTTTAAATCTAAATACAATTAAAATTAGAAGAACACATAAAAAAGAAGAAACTATTAGTTTTTTAAGTGAAGAAATAACTATGCCAAAAGAAGCATATATGAAATCATCATTTGAACAGAAAAAACACTTAGCATTTTCATATTCTCAAAAAGAAATAAAGTCTTATATTAATAGACATTTTGAAGAAGCTGATACTCATACACTAAGTAATCACGCCTTTACTATTAATAATCCAAAAGATTTACTTATTGCTTTATATGCTAATGATATTATGAGGAATGATTCAGATTATGAAATTGATTATACAGGTAATAGATGTAAAAACAATTATTTTGAAACAGATGAATACGTAATTAGAAAAAAGGAAAAAACAGGTGAAGAATAATATATATAATAGTTTTATAGATGAAATCCAAGATATAGGATTAGATTTAGAAGATTTTCAAAACATAACAACATATTTATTAGAAAATGGTGTTATATGTAGAGAAGATACAGCTAAAGAAGAAAAGTATTATGATTTGTTTTTAAGGCTTGAGAGTATTATAAAAGATTATTTAAATCTTATAAATATAACAGTAGTACACGATGAAGATTTATTATCAATTAGACTTTATTCACCTGGTTCTTCTTATCCTGATTCATTTGATGATGAAGATATTAGATCATCTATGTTTTTATCACTTAGCTCAGAAGAGAGTGCTTATTTACTAGCTCTTGCTATTTTATATAACCAAAAGTTTAATGAGGGGGAAGTTGAGGATGATACAAGCGTTGAGGTATTATTAGATGAGTTTAATACAGCACTTGCAACATATCTTTCATATACAGCAAATGAGAATAAATCTATTAGAGATGAAGCTTTAAGAACATTAAAAAAACTAAAAGTAATTAAATTTGCAAAAGGTGTATTTGAAGATGAAGATAAACCTTTAATAATAAGACCATATATAAAACAAATAATTTTACCTGATATGCTAAGGCCTTTTTTAGAAGATAAAACGGCTGAAATAAATACAGATATAGAAAGTGTTAAAGAAGTAAATGAAGAGAGTATAGCAGTAGAAGGAAATATGAATGAAGTTTAAAAAAGTAATTCTTGCTAACTGGGCAAATATTCCTAATCAAGAATATGATTTAAGTGATTTAGTATTTTTAACAGGTGAAACTGGTGTTGGAAAAAGTACTATGCTTGATGCAATTCAGACTTTAATGACTGCAAATAAAAAAGGTATTGTTTTATATAATGCTGGACAAGATGAAGCTCAGAATAAAAAAAGAAATAAAGAGTATAGAACTATTCAAGGATATTTTGCAGGTGAAGATAGATTTAAATTTTCACGACCAAATGGTTGTAGATCTACAATAGTATTAAGTTTCCAGAATTCTATTAATGAAGAAAAATATGAATTCTCAGCTTTAATAACTGGAGTAGTATCATTTGAAGAATCAAAAGGTGAAAAAAGACCAATTCTAGACTCTTTAAAGTTTTTTATAATTAAAAGTCATGAAATATTACAAGAAGATTTAATAGATGAGAATAAACAATTATTAAATCATAAAGAATTATATAAAAACTTAAGTCTAAAATATGATAAAGATAATGTTATTCATTGCCAAGATAAAAGTGATTATTTAAATACTTTATATGGAAACTTATGGGGAAAAAATAGAACTACTTCACTTTTAGCTGATAAAGCAGCAAGAGCATTCTCTAACTTTATTCATGCAAGGCCAGTTGATAATATAAATGCTTTTGTAAGAAATGAATTTTTGAGCTCTAAAGATATGAAAGATGAGGTAAATGCTTTATCTTCAACAATTAGATCTTTAGATAAATTAAAAAAAGATGCAAAAGAAATTGAAGATTCTATTAATATTTTAGAATCTTTAGAGAATAAAACAAATGTTATTGTACGAAAATGGCATTCTTTGGGTGAAGAACATTTTATTTATAATCATTATGAAGTTTTAAAAGTTGAAAACAAAATGATTCAAGATGAAAAAAAATATGAGAAAATTAGAAGAGAAATTGTTCGTTTAGAAAATAAAGAGAAAAAACTTGATTTAGATTCTGTTAATTTTAATGAAAAACTTCTTGAACTTGAAATTGCTAAAAATTCAAATGATAAAATTAAAGAATTAAATGATATTGAGAAAAAACTTCAAGATACAAAAAAAGCTTTTAATATTGGAACTTCTAATGTTATTAGAATAATCTCAAATATTGAAAACATTTCAAGAGATACAGCTTCAATATTTTTATATAGAGAGAAGTTTGAGAATTTAACAAGATTATTAAATGAACTAAAAATAGTTTTAGATGAATTTATTTTCACGATTCTTTTGAGTGGAAACGCACGGACTCTTCGTGAAAAATAATGGATATAAGCGACGCTTTTTACGCAACTATAGATAGCTTAATGCTTACAAAAAATCACAACCTACTATTTTTCACGAAGAATCAGTGCACTTCCACACTGGAATCATGCAAAAATGATAGTAATTTCCCAAAGCAGCCGTTGGCTGGCGCTTGCCACGTTCGTGTCTAGAACC
>JABSON010000124.1 GCA_013215915.1 Campylobacteraceae bacterium
AAAACTACATGAAATTGCGCTTCTATTGGTATATAAATCATTACTGGCGGTAAAACCAGTTTACTACGAATGTAGGACGAAAAAATTCAATAATCGGCTAATTTTTGCGATTTTTTAGGGCAGACCGAGAACGAGCTTGCGTATAAAAATTTCGACGAGACAAAAAAGATGCACCTTGAAATTTCATTTCAGAATATATACTTATGGTTACGTTCAAAACTGTACAAAAGTTACACTGTAAAACTGATTTTTTTTTCGGAGGTTGCCATGTTTGAGGGCCATCGGAAAAATATTCAGAGTTTTCCCGGATAACAGCTACCCCTATATCAACTGGAAATATAGTCTAATTTATGAAAGAATTCAAAATATTTAATGATAGACCCAAGCTGCCCACAAATATGTCTGAATTCTCCTCACCATTGAATGTAACCCTGCCACTTGAACTTTTCTTTGACAAAATGAAATTAACATTGGTTAGAGATTTTTGAGATCCCCTGAGATTTTTGAAAAATTTTAGATTTTTAAAAGATTTTTTAATCTTCTTCTATCTCTATTTACTTCTTTTATAGATTAATATTTCCCCTAAGTAACTAAAGTGTATTATTAAATCTACTCTTAATATTATTATTTAGAAAAATGTAAAGAAATCAATTTTTCTAAAACTTCTAAAACTTCTTTTTCATCACTTAAGGATTCAACAATAGAATGCATACATGCATTATAAGGATTAAACCCTTTTTGTATTAGTTTTGCAGCATATATTAATAATCTTGTTGATACTGCTTCTTGAATTTCACTTTCATCTAATTGTCTTATTTCTTTTGCAATTGAAACTAGTTTTTTTGCAATTTCATCAGAACAAGAACTTTCTTTTATTAATATTTCTTTTTCAACTTCTTCACTTGGATAATCAAAAGATAAAGATATGAATCTTTGTTTTGTACTAGCTTTCATACCTTTTAATACATTTGCATACCCTGGATTATATGAAACTACTAACATAAAATCTTTATGTGCTTGAATTGTTTCCCCAGTTCTATCTATATTTAAAACTCTTCTATAATCAGCTAGTGAATGTAAAATAACTGTTGTATCTTTTCTAGCTTCTATAATTTCATCTAAATAACAAATACCACCATTTCTTACAGCTTTAGTTAAAGGTCCATCTTGCCAAAATGTTCCATTCTCATTAATTAAATGTCTTCCTATTAAATCAGCAGAAGATAAATCATCATGGCATACAACTGTATATACTTCTCTATTTAACTTTTGTCCCATAGCTTCAATAAATCTTGTTTTTCCACATCCTGTTGGTCCTTTAATTAATAAAGGAAGATCCATAGAAGCAGCTGCTTCAAATAATTCAACTTCATTGTTTTGTTCTTTATAATATATAGTTTCTTGCATTTAATTCTTCCTTATTTTGTTAAATTTATATAAATATCACTTAATGCTTTTGGTAAGTTTTTGCTATTTTTTATTAGTACATATCCATTTTTGCCAAATAAATGAGATAAATAATCTTTTGCTTCTAAATCTATGGTTACACAAAAAGGAGTTATTCCTTTTAATTTAGCTTCGTTAATTGCTTTTTTTGTATCTTCAATTCCATATCGTCCGTCATATTTATCAACATCATTTGGTTTTCCATCACTAATAATTAGTAATAATTTATTATTTGAATCTTGTTTTTCTAATATCTTAGTACTTTGTCTAATAGCAGCACCAAGTCTTGTATAGTAACCTGGTTTAATTTCATTAATTCTTCCTCTAATAATATTTGAATATTTTTCTTTAAAGTTTTTAATAATATGAAATCTAACTTTTGTATTTTTTAATGATGAAAAAGCATAAATTGAGAATTTATCTTCTAATTTTGTAAGTGCTTCTGAAAATACTAATAGTGAGTCTTTAATCATATCAATTACTCTAATCTCACTTGTAATTCCAGCTTCTGTTGATAATGAAATATCTGCTAAAATTAAAGTGGACATAGATCTATTTTTTTTCTCATAATTTGTAAAAAAGTTTTGTTTATGTTCATTTTTATTTAATGAAGTTTTATAATCTAGCCATGAATCTAGGTTTAATTCATCACCGTAAATTAGATTATCTTTTTTAATTTTATCTATTTTCATTAAGTCAAGTTCGTTTTGAACTCTTTTTACAATTTTTTTAAGTCTAGAAGGCAAAGATATAGCTTTAATATTATCGTTGATAATTGTTTTTATACATACATAGTTTTTTAAATAATCATTTTTTTTATAATCCCATTCATCAAGGTAAAAACCTTTTCCTAAAAACACTTCTTCACTTACTCTAGTTTCAATATCTAAATCCATTTTAATACGTGCATTTAAATTTGCTTTTTTTCTTCCTAAAGTTATTTCATCTAAGTCAGTTGCATTGTATAAAGCATCTTCATCAAAACTATCATCTTCACTTCTATCAACATTTACTTGTTCTAAAATACTCATAAGTGCATCTGGTAAAAAAATCAGTAAACCATCTGTTTTTTTCTTGTCATCAAGTTGATTTACTTGTTTTTTCATTTGCAATGTTTCCGTTTTTGCATTTTCATCTTTTTTCTTTTTGTTTTCTTCATTCTCATCTTCAAATTCTTCAAATTTTGTTTTTGTATTTAAAGCTGGATATATCCAGAAATCAAATGGTTTTAAATTAATATATTCATTTTCTAAATCTTTTTCATTTAAAGACTTAATAAATGATAATTCTTCATCTTTTTGAAATAATTCATTTGAACATTTTTCATAAAATTTTTTAAATCCTTCATATTTATTAATTAGTTCATTAGAATTTTTAATATTTTCTAATAAAAAGTTATTTTGATTTATATTTGTTTTACTCATCATAGCAACTAACCAAAAGTATAACATTTCATTATCTTCTTTTTTTGCAAAAGTTGATATAAAAGAGGGTAGGTAAAGAGCTTTTTCATCCTGCCAAGGAAGAAAATGGCTTTTACCCATACCTGATATCTTTTCAAGTAAATTTCTTTTTTTTAAAATGTTTCTTTTATCGGTAATTAAAATCTCTTTACTTTTATCACCTCCTAAAAGGTGATAAAATATTTTCAGATTTTTTTTCTTATCAATAAAAAATACTTTTTCATTTTCATAAGACTTTGAGACTCTTTTTACAATAAACTTATCCCAAACTTTACCGATAACTTCTTCCATTTTAAGCCTTTATACTTGAATAATCATCTTTTACAAAAAATGAATATATATACATAACTAATCCAGTAAATGTCATAAGCCCAAATCCAAGTCTTATCATATATACAGGAATAATCTCAATTTGTGTTGCCATGAAACTTAAAGCATCACCTGATTCTGGCCATCTTTGAAGTGCAATTTGCCAAACTCCTGCTACTGTTAAAGCAATTGTAAGACCTAACATTCCCCAAACCATTAGCCAAAAACTTAATCTTTCAACTTTTTGTGAATTTGGACCATTACCTTTATTTCTACCTCTCATAATTGGCATTGCATATGAAATAATTGTAAACATAATCATAATATAAGCTCCAAAAAATGATAAATGACCATGAGCTGCTGTTAGCTGAGTTCCATGAGTATAATAATTTACAGGAGCTAAAGTATGTAAGAATCCCCAAACACCAGCACCTAAGAATGCCATTACTGCTGTACCTTTTGCCCATGTTAAAGCAATTTTATTCTCATGATCAATTCTTCTTTTTTTTGCCATTGTAAATGCATATAAAACCATTAAGAAAAATGGTAAAGGTTCAACAGCAGAAGCAATAGATCCAATCCATAACCAATAATCAGGAGTTCCAATATAAAAGAAATGATGGCCAGTTCCAACAATCCCAGAAACTAAAGTCATTGCAATAATTAAATATAACCATTTATCAATATGTTCTCTATCCACACCTGTTACTTTAATTAGTACAAATGATAAAATTGCACCCATAATTAATTCCCAAACACCTTCAACCCATAAATGAATTACAAACCACCAAAAGAACTTATCTAATACAAGGTTTTCTGGTAAATAGAATGCGAATAAAAAGAAAAATGCCATGCCAAATAAACCTGTTAATAAAACAACAGTAATTACAGTTTTACGTCCTTTTAAAACAGTCATCGTAACGTTTAAAATAAAAGCTAAAACAACTACAACAATACCTAGTTTTGTAATTGTAGGCTGTTCTAAAAACTCTCTTCCCATAGTAGGTAAAATATTATTATATGTTATTTCTGCAAGGGTTGAATAAGGTACAAGTAAATATCCTAATATTGTAGCAACTGAGGCAAATAAGAATACCCAGAATGTTACAATTGCAAGTTTTGGACTCCAAAGTTCTCGCTCTGATTCTTCTGGAACTAAATAATATGTAGCACCCATAAAAGCAAATAAAATTAAAATAATAAGTAAGTTTGTATGAACCATACGTGCAACATTAAAAGGAATATAAGGAAATAAAAAATCTCCATTAATATATTGAACTCCCATTATAAGACCAAAAAGTATTTCTCCAGCAAGAAGAATTAGTGCAAATATAAAATATGGCTTTGCTACCATTTGTGAAGTGTATTTCATTTTTTCTTATCCTTCTATGTTTGGTGGCCATTCATTATCGTCGATTTTTGATGTCCATATTAAAAACGAAGCTAAATCATTAACTTGTTTTTCACTTAAATTAAATTGAGGCATTTTTCTTCTTGAAGGTGTGTCAAGAGGTTGAGCAGCCATCCATGCTTGCATATAAGCTTTAAAAGCTTCTTTATCTCCACCACCTAGTCGGTCAAAAGCATTTCCCAACTCGGGAGCATAATAAGCACCTTCTCCCATAATAGTGTGACAGCCAACACAGTTGTTTACTTCCCAAAGATTTTTACCTCTTGCAACTGAGTGCGTTATATTTTGTGCATTAGATAATTCTGGTATTTTTTGAACAGTATCAAATGTAAGTCCAGTAAATACTAAAATAGCAAATAAACTTCCACCAAAATAAATATTTCTGGCCATGTTTTTTGTTATTCGTTCAGTCATTCTAACTCCTTTGTTTAATTCTACCCTTAAGTAGTATTTTAGAATACTAGCAAATTAAAAATTAATTCTACCTTTAGGTAGAATATAAAACTTTTAATTATAAATAGGATATAATTCCATTAACAAGGAAAAAAATGCAATTACATAATACAACTCAATATGCGATTAGGATTTTATCTTATATTGCAAAAAATGGTAATGAAAGATTATATTCAGCAAAAGAACTAGCAAAAGAACTAAATATTTCTTACAAGTTTTTAACAAAGATAATGATGAAATTAGTAAAAGCAGATTTTGTGAATTCAATTAAGGGTAGAGTAGGTGGATATGAGCTTAAAAAAGAAGCAAAAGAAATTTCTATGATTGATATATTAATAACTTTTGATGACCTTGATAGTGATACTACATGTATTTTGGGAATAGGTCTTTGTGATTGTAATAATAAGTGTTCTTTGCATGATCAATGGCTAAAACCAAGAGATTTAATTAAAAAAATGTATCAAGATACTACTTTAGATAAAATTCAAAATGAGAATTATAAATTATAACAATTTTAAAATTGTTATAATTTATTTAAAGAATAAAAATTTGTTTAAAAGAATTTCTGGTCTAATGTAGATGTTAATTCTAATACCGAATCAATAGAATTTTTGAACTGTTCTTTTTGTTCATTATTTAGGTCTAATTCAATGATTTCTTCACAACCATTTTTACCTAAAATAATAGGAACTCCAGCTACTATATTTTTATATCCATATTCACCATCTAATAAAACAGCACAAGGATACGTTTCTTTAGTATCATTAAGTATAGCTTCTACCATTAAAGATGTAGAATAAGCAGGTGCATAGTAAGCACTTCCATTTCCTAAAGCTTTTACAATTTGAGCCCCACCATTTCTAGTTTTATTCATAATATCTAAGATTTCATCTTCATTTAAAAATTCAGATAAGTTTTTACCTTGAACTTTTGTAAAGTTTGATAAAGGAACCATAGTATCACCATGACCACCCATAACTGAAGTTTTAATTTCATCAGATGGAATATCTAGTTTTTTTGAAATAAAGTGAGCCATTCTTGAAGAGTCTAAAATACCAGCCATACCAATAATTTTTTCTTTTGGATACGAGCTAGTTTTTAAAGCAGTATAGACCATAGCATCTAAAGGATTAGATACAATAAGAATAATTGCATTAGAATTATATTCTATTGTTTCATTAACAACAGATTGCATAATCTTAGCATTTGTTAATAGTAAATCATCTCTGCTCATTCCTGGTTTTCTAGGAATTCCAGCAGTTATAACTACAATATCACAATCATTAAACTCAGAGGCTTTAACAACCCCTGATACTTTTGTTTTAGAACTAGCAGCAGCTGCTGCTTGAGAAACATCAAGGCTCATAGCTTCAACAATATTTTCTCTTATATCTTTTAAAACAATTTCATCACAAATGTTTTTACTTGCTAATGTGAACGCTAATGTTGAACCTACATTTCCAACACCAATTATTCCTACTTTTTTAGACATACGATTCCTTTATTATTTTAATAAATTTTTATTCGTATCCCCATCTTCATTTGATAAATATTCGTGAGCCATATAAGAAGATCTTGCATATGGTGTTGAATGTACAAATTCAAATCCCATATCCATAGCTGTTCTTTTATATAAAGCAAATGTTTCAGGTGTAACGAACTCCTTAACTTTTTCAAACTCTCCAGAAGGTGCTAAGTATTGACCAATACTTAAGAACTTACAGCCAACATCAATTAAATCTTGGAAAACTTGAACCATTTCTTCAAAAGTTTCACCTAATCCTACCATTAATGCGCTTTTAGTTTTAACATTATCACCACCTAATCGCTTAATATCTTTTAAAACTTGAATAGATCTCTTATATGAGGCATTTTTTCTAATTTTATAAAACCTTGGAATTGTTTCTACATTATGTCCAATAATAATTGCACCTGAGTCAACTACTTTTTGAATTGATTCAATTTTACCTTTAAAATCAGGAATTAATAATTCAACTTGAGTTCCAGGAGATTTTTCTAAAATATCTTTTGTAACTTTGTAAAACTGAGAAGCTCCACCATCACCTAAATCATCTCTAGCAGGAGAAGTAATAACAACAAATTTTAATCCTAATCTTAAAACTGCAACTGTTACTTGGTTAATTTCTTTTGGATTTACTTCTTCTGGTTTACCAGTTAATACATTACAGTAAGAACATCTTCTTGTACAGATATTTCCTAAAATTAAAAATGTTGCATTCTTTTTCGAAAAACACTCAGATATATTTGGACACTTAGCTTCTTGACAAATTGTATGAATTCCAACTTCTTCTAATAATTGATCCATCTCTTTTTGCGCTGAAAATGAAATCTTTTTTCTTAACCATTCTGGTTTTCTGTATTTTGCTGTACTATCTATAGTCATATTTGTCCTTTAACAAAGAGTTTAATTTCTCTTCTTCTTTTATATTTAAACTTGATTTCTCTAGTTCTACTTTAAATGTTTTTTCAAATGCATTTATTACTTTTATTATAGCTTCTTCATATGATAAATTTAAATCAAATTCATCTAAAGAATTTCCTATAAACATTTTTTTCTCTGAATGAATATTATTAATATTTTTAATTGGGATTGAACCATGTTGGAAAATTAGTTTTTTTGTTCTTCTTTGAGCATTTCCACCAATCTTTTTTCCATTAACTAAAATATCATAAGCTTCATATCCAACTTGACAGAATGAAGATTTACTTAATGTAATATTTTTATCATCTTTTGCATAAATTGATTTAAGTCCTAAAGAATTATAAAATTCTAAAATAAATGTACAAATCTTTTCATAAGATTCTTTTACACTTAATCCTTTCATATATGAAACAGGTAAAATCAATGAATAAGATAAATCATGACCGTGAAATAGAACTCCACCACCAGTAATTCTTTTTGCATAGTTTTTTTTATAATCGCTTAAATATGCATATTCTTCGAATTTTTGAGATACACCAATAGTAAATGATTTTTCCCAAGTATATAATCTTAATATTGGTAAATCATTTTCTTCGTAAGATTTAACTAAAGTTTCATCTTTTGCCATATTCATTTTAGCAGAGTCTTTTCCTGTTAAAATTAGTCTAAATTTATTATATTTATTCAAATTAAACTCTTTTTCTCAATATTACTAGTTTAAATTACTAGCCTTATTTAGTGTAAATTATAACTATTATTGAAAATTAATATATAAAATTATTAAACTAATAAATTATCTTAATATTAAATTAATAATA
>JABSON010000125.1 GCA_013215915.1 Campylobacteraceae bacterium
AGGTCCCATTGATTTGCAGTCAAACCAAGTAATGGTGGTGCAAGTGGGACAAGGGTACTCCCTACTGTTTTAGCGAAGGATTTGATAAAAAAATCTTCAAATATTTCTTTATTTTTTTTCGCCGTAGAAAACAAGGTAACCAGTCCGTCAGTAGTACGCCAATAAGCATCAATGTATGAAATCGCAGGGAGTGCTTTAGCAAGGAGGCTTTCTTTGAGCTCATCACTTACGATTTTTCGCGCATTTTTTCCAAGAGGTTTATCTCGTTCAGAGTTTATCTGGTCTAGCTTTTGCCTCAGCATGATCTGGAAAAACTCGGAAGGAATCTTCTTACGTTCAATTCGAAGCCTAAGGAGGTATCCTTCGTCCACTTCACAGTCACTCAAATCCCAGTAGTCGCCATACCGCTCCTCTTCCGCTTGAAGTCTCGACGGCATCACCCATCCTGCACGCATTTCCTTGGGCGAGCTGTCTTCTGTCCCTAATAAGCCGGATTGATACTTTCTAAATCTATTATTGAGCTTTTCAAGTGACATTTTATTTTCACCTACCAAGCGGTATCGGCAGAGTGAAATGGAACCCTTCATCAGACCCAAGGCTAAACCCTTCTTTTGGTATTTCCTCAAAATACTTAGGATATTAAGGAAAGGTATGAAAATACAAAAGAAATTGAAAGTACGAAGAAAAATGAAGCTGCAGTATTTATAGACAAAATTAAAGAAAAACTAAAAATTGATAAAAAAGAAGAAATCAAAGATTTACATTTAGAAGATAAAAAAACAGAAATTAAACATTCTAATAAAAAAGCTAAATTAATTTTAATAATTGATGATGTTTCTTCATCTTCACAAGTAAAATCAATATTATCTTTAAAACATAATATTACTATGTCCTTTTTACCTCCATCTTCAAATCATTTAAATTCAGCAAAAATTGCAAAACCATTACCTTTTTATATGATTCACATTCCACTTCAAGCAAGTAAAGCTTTTAAGTTCCAAGAAAATAAAACATTAGGCATAAATGATTCATATGAAGAAATCGAATCTTATGTTAAAAAAATCAGAGACTGGTATCCTAATGGAAAATATATAAATAATCATACTGGAAGTAGATTTACTTCAAATGACAAAGCAATGAGCAGATTATTTAAAGCCTTAGATAAGTATAATTTTCATTTTATAGATAGTAGAACAACAGCTAAAAGTTACGGTAAAAAATATGCTAAAAAATACAATATTCCTTATATTTCAAGAAATATCTTTTTAGATAATAATCAAAACTTTTTTTATATTCAAAATCAATTACAAAAAGCTATTAAAATAGCTAAAAAAAGTGGAGTAGCAATTGCAATAGGACACCCATATGCAATTACTCTTAATGTTATTAAGAATTCAAATCATTTATTTAAAGATATTGATTTAATATATTTAAATGCACACCCTAAACTTAAGTAGTTTAATCAAAAGTTATTTTTAACTTTTTGATTAATATCAAGTTATAATTCCAACTTATTTATATTTCAAAATAAAAGAATCTGGAGAGGTGAGTTTGAAGTCTATAAATATACTCTTTGAAACTACAAATCATAGGAAAAAGTGAATAACTCCTCCTTTAATTCATATTTAAAGTACAATGTTTAAAATTAAAAAATTTAGGGTAAAAAAGATATTTTTAATAAATCCATTATATGCTTCTTGGGAAATATCTGATTATGGATTTAATTATTCTTTATTAAGAAAATAAATCATAAAAAAACTATATATGAATTAATTATATAAGATATAAAATAAATATATTTTTACTTGAAACTATATTAAATACAACTTCCTCTTAGTTTCTATTTTAGACTAAACCACTTCTATTATATTTAAGAAGATAGTTAATAAATAAAGTTTAAAAACTAAACTTTATTTATATTCTTAAATCTATACTTTTTTTGTAAAAGCTTTAAGTAAAAAGTATCCTAAAATACCTGCAGTAAATGAAGCAATAAGTACAGCTAATTTATCAGTATAAGCATACAAGGTATCATCTACAAAGGCTAGTGAGTTAACAAATAAACTCATAGTGAATCCAATTCCTGTTAAAACAGAAACTGCATATAATTGTTTAAAGTTTGCACCTTCTGGTAAGGATGCTAGTTTTAATTTAATTGCTATATATGAGAATGAAAATACTCCAACTTGTTTACCTAATAATAAACCTAACATAATTCCTAAAGGAACAGGATCTAAAATTTGTTCAAATGATATTCCTCTTAAATCAATTCCTGCATTTACAAATGCAAATAATGGAAGAATAAAAAAAGCTACCCAATAATGTAATGAGTGTTCCATTTCTTTAAGCATTGAAAATTTCTCACCATTAGCTCTAATTGAGATAATAGGAATTGTTAAAGCTAAAGCAACTCCTGCTAAAGTTGCATGTACTCCTGATTTTAAAACAGAAACCCATAATACTATTCCTACTAAAATATAAGCTGCTGGTTTTATTACATTTAATTTATTCATAATAACTAAGGTAGTTAAAGAAAGTCCAGCCACTGCAATAGATAAAGTAGATAATTCACTTGTATAAAATAAAGCAATAATTATAATGGCACCAAGGTCATCAATGATAGCTAATGCCATTAAAAATATTTTTAATGATAAAGGAACTCTTTTTCCTAAAAGAGCTAATATACCTAAGGCAAATGCAATATCAGTAGCAGTTGGAATCGCCCAACCACGCATAGCAATTTCATCACCTATATTAAAATAAACATATACTAAAGCGGGAACTACCATTCCTCCAAGAGCTGCAAACGCAGGTAATGCAATTTGTTTCATAGAAGATAAATGACCTTCTAATACTTCTCTTTTAACTTCTAAACCAATTAGGAAAAAGAAGATAGCCATTAAACCGTCATTTATCCATAAAAGTAAAGGTTTTGCTATTTGTAAAGCTCCAAATTTTATTTCAACGGGAGTATGTAAGAATGCGTCATAAACAGGTGATAACAATGTATTTTTTAAGATTAATGCAATTATTGTTACGAATATTAATAATATTCCTGCTGATGATTCTTTTTTTATAAATTCTTCTAAAAAGTTCATATTTTTCCTTTTATATCGAATATGATATTAGGATTATTTTAGAAAAAAATTATTAACAATAAGTTAACTAAATATTACAATTTTTAGGTGGTTTTGTAAATCTTAGAATTAAGTATCCAAGAGTCCCTGAAAATACAGAAGCACATAAGATTGAAAGTCTATCTGTTGATAAATACATATTATGATCAACAAAAGCAAGAGAGTCAATAAATAGACTCATAGTAAATCCAATACCCGCTAAAACAGAGACTCCGTAAATTTGAGCCCAAGAAGTACATTTAGGAAGTTTTGTCCAGTTTAGTTTTACAGATACATAAGTAAATAAAAATACACCAAACTGTTTACCTAAAAATAAAGCAAAAAATATTCCTAAAGGAACATCTTCTAACATAAGTGAAAAATCTAAGTTTCTAAAATCTATTCCTGCATTTACAAATGCGAATAAAGGAAGAATAAAAAAAGCCACCCATAAGTGTAAGTTTTTTCTTAAAGTTTTTGCGGGTGAAACATGTCTACCTCTTTTATCTCTGGCTTCTAAAGGAATCATAAATGCCAATAGAATACCTGCAAGTGTTGCGTGAACACCTGATTTTAAGACAGCAACCCATAAGATAACTCCAACTACCATATATAAAGAAATAAGACCTACCTTACATCTATTCATTATAAATAAAATAGCAACACATACAAGTCCTACATATACTGAAATTATTGATAAAGAAGAAGTATAAAATAATGCAATTATTAATATTGCACCAATATCATCAATAATAGCTAAAGCCATTAAGAATATTTTTAATGATAATGGAATTCTTTTTCCTAAAAGAGCTAATATTCCTAAAGCAAAAGCAATATCAGTAGCAGTTGGAATTGCCCAACCTCTTAATGCTTGAGAGTCTTCATAATTAAAGGCAAAATATATAAGTGCAGGAACTATCATTCCCCCAAGGGCTGCAAATAAAGGTAAAGATATTTTAGAAATAGAAGATAAATGACCAGCTGCAACTTCTCTTTTTATTTCAAGTCCGACAATTAAAAAGAATAAAGTCATTAAACCATCATTTATCCATAAATAAAGAGGTTTATTAATTGAGAAGTCATTAATTGAGATGTTAATAACTGTATTTAAAAATGCATTATAATAGACAGATAAAAATGAATTAGAGATTAAAAGTGCTAATATTGTAATAAAAATAAGAACAATCCCTGAAGAAGATTCTTTTTTTATAAAACCTTTTGCTAACGTATTCATTTTATCTCCCTTTATATAATGTTATAGAAAGAAACTTATAATAGTATTAATTATTAACTCTTAGTTGATAAGTTATATCTCCAGCACCAACTCCAATAACTAATCCTTCATCATATGTTTTAATAATTTCTTTGTTTTTAATAATTTCTATTTTACAGTTTTTTGTAATAATTTTATCTGCAAAAATAGGATTATAAATTGCAAATTCTTTTGCAAAATCGATATCAATTTTTTGCTCACCAGGAATAGTCCAAATAGGTAAAATAATTAATTCATCACAACGTTTAAAACATTTTTTAAAACCTTCTAAATTATCATATGTTCTTGAATATTTATGTGGTTGCCAAATTACAACTCGTTTGTTAAGATTTTTTAAATTATCATATAATTCAACTGATTTCATTGTTGCTTCAATTTCTGTTGGATGATGGGCATAATCATCAACTAAAACAAATTTCTCACATTTTTGAAGAATATCAAATCTTTTTTTAATACCTTTATAGTTTTTAAGGTTTTCTCTAATATCTTCCAGGTCTAATTCATTTAAAGCAGCCATAATTGCTAAAGATGCATCAATTGCTATATGATAACCAAATCCCCACACATCAAAGAATCCATACTCTTTTAATTCAAATCTTGTAAAAGGTTCATCATTATTTAAAATATATGAAATATTTTTAATATCAATACTTGGATAAAGATTAGTAGCATTTTGTATATGCAGTTTTTTAATATATTCATCTTCTGCATTTAAAACTTTTATTTTTCCTAAATTAATAAACTTTCTATATGAATCATAAAATTTATCATAATCATAGTTATAATATTCCATATGCTCAGGTTCTGCATTTGTTACAATTGAACAATAAGGATTAGATAATAAAAAACTAGCATCACTTTCATCTGCTTCAAAAGCTAAAACATCAGATATATATCTAAAGTTTGAGTTAAAATCTTTTGAAATTGCACCTATTAAAGCTGATGAATTTAAAATAGAAGATAAAATAGCTGTTGTTGTTGATTTGCCATGAGCCCCTGCAACACAATAGTTTTTTGTATCCGCTAAAATAAAAGGTAAAGCTTCTTTTCTAGATAAAGTTTTAATTTGTTTAATACGAGATTCAATTAATTCAGGGTTTTCATCACTTACAGCTGCTGAATATATTACAATATCAGGATCTTTAATATTAGAAGCATCTTGAGGATAAAAAACTTTTATTCCTTCATTTACTAATTCTCGCGTAATTGGTGATTCTTTCATATCTGAACCAGATATTTCATGACCTGAATGTACTAAAAATCTTGCTAAGGCAGATAAACCAATTCCACCTATTCCTATAAAATGTATTTTCATCTTAATCCAATAAATGTTTTAATTTTTCAAATTCGCCGGCTAAAATATCTTTATTTTCTTTTAAATAGTTTCCTGTTTCGAAATTAAAAGAATCAATAAAATAAGCATATTTTTCAGCACTAGGAGTTGCATTAATATTTACTTTTTCATCATAAAACTTATCTAATGTAAAACCTTTTGCAATTGCAATTACATGTACATTTAAAGATTCTATTAAAACATTATCACAAATAATATTTGACAATACAAAAAATAATTGTTGTGCTGCATCTAATTGTTCATTTGACCATTTTTCAATAGCATGCTCATAAAATGATCGTACTAAATATAAATCTTTATTATCTAAAGATAATTTATTTCCATTATTTACTATTTTATCAACTTCATCAAATGATATAGTTAATATATGTTCATATACTGTATTGATTTCATTCTCATCTAAGTCTAAAATAAGCATAGTGTCAAGAACTTCGTATAAAGCTTCAATATTTTTTGTTTTAATTGCATCTACTCTTGTTTTATCTAAATATGTAAGAAACTCGGGGTTTGTTCTTGCTTCATTTAACTCATTTTGGTTCATTTATAAAATCCTTTATTCTGTGTAATACTTCTTTTGTTTTTTCTGCATTTTCAACTAATGCTATTCTTATGTAATTTTTTCCAATTCCATTTCTTCCAAGATATGAAGCTGGTAAAACTTTTACATTTTTTTCTTTATATAAATTTTTAGTAAATTCTAATTCATCTTTTACTTCTAAATAAATATAAAATGTACTTTGAGGTGTTTTTATACCTAAAATTTCTTCAGCTAAGTTAAAATTCTCTTTATAAATTGCTCTAAATTCTTCTACATGTTTTTCATCATTCCAAGCATCAGCAGCTGCATGCTGTAAAGGAAGAGGTGAAGCACATCCAACATATGTTCTATATTTCATATATTCTTTTAAAATCTTTTTATCACCGGCAATGAATCCTGAACGTAAACCAGGTGCGCTTGATCTTTTTGAAATAGAATTAATTATTACAATATTTTTAAAATCATTATTTCCAACATTTATTGAAGCTTCAAGTAAAGATACAGGTTTCTCTTTTTCATCAAAATATATTTCAGAATAACATTCATCATTCATTAATACAAAATCAAATTCTAATGCTTTTTCAACCCATAAAGACAATTCTTCTAAATTCATCGAAGCTGCTGTTGGATTATTAGGATAATTTAATATCACAAAATCACATATTTTTAAATCTTCATCTGATAAATATGCTTTATAATTATTATCTTCTTTTAAATTTATATGTATAACTTTTGCTTTACAAGCAATTGCTGCACCTTCATAAATTTGGTAAAAAGGATTAGTAAAAGCTATTACAGGTTCTTTTTTGTCAAATAATAAAAATTGTGGAAAATTAAATAATACTTCTCTTGTTCCAAAAGTAGGTATTATTTCTTCTTTTTCTAATTTTAATGAAAATCTTTTTTCTACAAAATTAATCATAGCTTCTTTTAAAATAGAAATTCCACCTGATGCTGGATATTTTTTTAATAAATGAGAATGTTTTTCTAAACTTTTTTGTATAAAGTCTGGTGTCTCAAATTGAGGTTCACCTATAGTTAAAGCTGATAATTCATAATTTTCATTTACTTTAACATCTTTTAACAATTCATTTAGTCTCTCAAAAGGATATTTTTCAAATAGCACCTTTTCTCCTTGTAAATTAATTTGTTTCTTCTTCATCTTCAATAATTGGAATTAGTAATTGATTAAATCTTGCCATATCAAATGATATTAAATCTGAGTTTGTATAAAAGAAATCAAAAAAGTATCTTCTTTTTAACATGTCTTTTTTAAATGGCATAATTTGTAAAATATTTTTTTGTTCTTTTAATTCTTTAATTGGATTTGCATCTTTTGATTGAATTTCAATTTTCTGATTAAATATTTTTGCTAAATTCTCAAAATGATCTAATAAATTTTTTTTATCTTCTTCGTCAAATCCTAAAGGATCCATATCAAATATTTTTGTTTTCGTTTTTAACTGTGATGAAATATCAAAAATAATTGGTGATATTTGCTCATAAGATTTAATATCATTTAATAATACAAATGTTTCTTTGGTAGAAGATATTTTATTTTTTCCTATTTTAAAAATAGCAATTTTACTGTCTTTTATTTCTTCTAAATATTTGTCAATTAAAAATAATTCATGTGATAACATTAATACACCAACAATACCACTTGACACCTACCGGTCAAATACAAACACAATCCCCAAAATTCAAGGCCTGTACAGACCTATTCCAAAGTATAAAACTTTACAATAAATCTATACAAACCCCAAATCGAAGAGATATGAGTATGCCATTGACCGGCGAAATATTGTAAAAGTGATACCCCGGTGCAGATTATCAACCTAAATTATCCATCAGTATTTCATACACCCAAATTGAATCATGGAGAGAATAACAAAATTCACTTGAAATACATTAATTATAATTTTTTTTTATTTAAGTTATATAGGGATTAACTATATGTTTCAGGTGTTTAAAACAGATTAATATTTGCTTCTAACATAATGTGAAGTTGCCGAGGTTGTATTTACGTTTCTTTAGTGGCACTGTTGCCGCAGGTAACAGT
>JABSON010000126.1 GCA_013215915.1 Campylobacteraceae bacterium
TTTAAAATCTTCATAGGGCCTTTTGAGGGTGAAATATTCATCTTTGAAGGAAAAACTGACTAATTTTCGGAAAGAGGAGATTATTACATTTCCATTTCTTAAAATAAATTTGATACGGGTCCCAAAAAGTTAGAAGGTCTAAAAATCGAAAATAGGAATTTTGACAAAAATTTTGATTTACGAAAATCAAAAATTACTATAATAAATAATCATTTAGTGGCACAAACTAACTTTTATATGGAGAATTTTTTCTCTAAAATGATTATTTATTGTAGTAATTTTGATTTTCGTAAACCAAATTTTTTGCCAAAATTCCTATTTTAACTTTTTGGGGTACCAATTTTTTTTAAGAAATGGAAATTAAATTATCTCCTCTTTCCGAAGAAACGTCACTTTTTCTTTCTAAAATGAATATTTCACCCTCAAAAGGCCCTCTGAAGATTTCAAAATTTACCTTATATAGTAATTTTGACCAACTTTGGAAAAATAATTTCTTAACGTACGGACATAATGAAGTAAACGCGTTCTCAGCTCATTTATCGTAAACATCTGTTAATGTTTTTTTACTAGCAAAATTTCCGATTGAAATGTATTATTTTTAACAACAATACATTTTGTGGATGCTCAAAAATCGTTAACAATCCCACAATATGGGTATTTGACAGTTATTTTAACAATTTTTATTTTTAAAATAAGAAAAACTTTATTAAAAATAAAAATAAATAAGTAGTTATTTAATAAAATTTTCATTAAGTTCTTTTAATTAATAAAATTGTATACTAATTCAAAATTACAATAGAATATTTATATACATTTTTACATAATTTTCAAGGAAGTACATGAAAGAAAAAATTAATTATTTTGAGTATTTAAAAGATTTAGAACTATTGTATGTAGAAGATGATACTTTAATTAGAGAAGAATTAGAGTTTTTTTTAAAAAAAATAGTAAAAAAACTCTATATTGCTACTAATGGTAAAGAAGGTTATGCTTTATATAAAGATCATAAACCTGACATTGTAATTACTGATATTAAAATGCCCGTAATGGATGGTATTGAAATGTCAAAATTAATTAAATCATTTAACTCTAATGCCAAAATAATAGTTATAACTTCTTTTAATGATGCAGATTTTTTATTTGAAGCTATAAAACTTAATCTTACTTCTTATTTAACAAAACCTCTAGATTTATTAGCCCTTTCAAAAAAACTCTATGAAATTAGCAAAACAATATCATTAGGAATTCAAAATGATAAAAATCAAAATTTACTTTCTCAATATAAAAAAATTATAGACATTAGTACAATTGTTTCAAAAGGTGATAAGAATGGAATTATTACTTATGTAAATGATGCTTTTATAAAAATCTCTGGATATAAAGAAGAAGAATTATTAGGGCAGCATCATAATATTGTAAGACATGATGATGTGGATAAAGAAACTTATGTTGATTTATGGAATACAATAAAAATTAAGAAAAAAACTTGGTCTGGAAAAATTAAAAACAAAACAAAAAGTGGAGATGCTTATTATGTAAATGCAGTTATTACTCCAATTTTAGATGAAAATGGTGAAATACTTGAATACATGGCATTAAGAAGTCTAATTACTGATAGTGAATTAGCTAAAGAATATTATAAAAAACAATATTCAATATCTTCTGATAAATTTGAAGATATTTTTTCATTATCGAAAATATACGAAAATGCCTTAGATCAAAGTAATATAATTATGCGGTTAGATTTAAATAAAAATATTACTTATATAAATGATGAGTTTAAAAAAATAACGGGATACCAAGAAGAAGATTTACTTCACAAATCATATTTAAATTTAAATTATATTGGGGATGATACTATCCTTTCAGAAATGTGGAATGAAGTAGAAAATGGAAATATTTGGAAAGGTACAATCTCTAATAAAGCTAAAGATGGAAAAATTTATTACTCACTAACTACTTTAGTTCCTTTAAAAAACAAAGATAATAAGATATTAGAATATATGAGTATTAGACAAGATATAAGTGATGTTATTAATTTACATAAAGAACTTGAAGATACCCAAAGAGAAATAATTTATAAATTAGGTGAAATTGGTGAGACTAGATCAAAAGAGACTGGTTTTCATGTAAAAAGAGTTGCTAAATATTCTTATTTATTTGCAATAAAAATGGGATTAACAGAAGAAGAGGCTAAAGTTTTAGAAGATGCTTCTCCTATGCATGATATTGGTAAAATTGGAATTCCTGATTATATTTTAAATAAACCAGGAGCTCTTACTACTGAAGAATTTATAATTATGAAAACACATGCAGAAATAGGTTTTGAGATGTTAAGAGGCTCAAATAGAAAGATTTTAAAAGCTTCTGAAATTGTAGCATATGAACATCATGAAAAATGGGATGGTTCTGGTTATCCAAGAGGTTTAAAAGGTACTAAAATTCATATATATGGAAGAATTACTGCAATATGTGATGTTTTTGATGCTTTAGGATCTGATAGATGTTATAAAAAAGCTTGGCCTTTAGATAAAATTTTAGATTTATTTAAAAGAGAAAGAGCAAAACACTTTGATCCATTATTAGTAGATATATTTTTTGAGAATTTAGATGAGTTTTTACTTATTAAAAATAAATATAAATAAAAAACTAAAAGATATTTCTAACAAACAAATACTTATATAAATTCAGAAACTTATTATAATAAAATCAAAAATCTTAAAAAGGTATAGATTTATATTTCTTCTTTAATAGGGGAGAATATAAAAATATATTTAATTAGAATATTTACAAACGAAAAAGCTAAAAAAATGTATTCACATTTTACTACTACACTTAATGTATACAAGAAAAATAAACTAAGTGTAATGGCTTATTCAAATGGAGAGGCCTTACCTCAAATAATATATAAAGAATTTACTTCAAAAGTAATGTTTAAAAGATTAGAAGTACTTTCTTCTGAAGGTAAAACAAATAGTAATAAACTATTTTCGATTAAGAGTTTACTTTTGATTAAAGTCTAAGTATGTTAAAATGCAAAATGATTAAACTAAAAAGACTAAAATAAATGCCCTTATCAAACTTAAATAAAGAGCAGTTAGAAGCTGCTACTTGTAAAAATGGTTCTAACTTAATAATTGCCTCTGCAGGAACTGGAAAAACTTCAACAATTGTAGGCCGAATAGGTCACTTAATTTCAAATGGTGTTAAACCTGAAGAAATTATGTTATTAACTTTTACTAATAAAGCTGCTGCTGAAATGGTTGAAAGAGTTGCTAAATTCTTTGGTATGGATATTGCCAAGTCAATGATGGCTGGAACTTTTCATTCTGTCTCATATAAACTGCTTAAAACTTTAAATGTAAATATTACGTTAAAACAACCCAGTGAATTAAAGACTTTATTTAAATCAGTATATGAAAAAAGAGTTTTTTATCATAGAGATGATGAAACAAATCCTTATGATGGTGGATATCTATATGATATGTATTCATTATATTTAAACTCAACTCATGGTGAAGATTTTGATGATTGGATAATTGAACGTAATGAAGGACATGAACTATATACTCCTATTTATGTTGATGTTGTTAAAGAATTTAATGAATTAAAAGTTAAATATTCATATGCAAACTTTGATGATTTATTAACAATTATGATTGAAAAACAAAAAGAAACTGAATTTAATTATAAAGAAATTTTAGTAGATGAGTACCAAGATACAAACCCTTTACAAGGAAGATTATTAGAAGGTTTTAAACCTGAGTCTTTATTTTGTGTTGGTGATTATGATCAAAGTATTTATGCTTTTAATGGATCTGATATTGGTATTATTTCTTCTTTTGACAAAAGGTATGAAAACGCAAGAGTTTTTACTTTAAGAAAGAACTATAGATCAACAAGACCTATTTTAGCCCTTGCAACTAAAGTAATTGAACATAATGAAAGAATTTATGAAAAACACTTAGAAGTAGTTAGGAAAGAAGAATTATATTCTCCAAAACTTTTAGTATTTTCAGAACTTTTTGATCAGTATGAGCATATTGCAAAATCAATTGCTAAAACTATGACTCCTAAAGATGAGATTGCTATTATTTTTAGAAACAACTCAAGCGCTGATGGAATAGAAGTAAACTTAAGAGAATATGATATTCCTGCACGAAGAAAAGGTGGACATAGTTTTTTTGACTCACTAGAAGTTAAATTTATTATTGATATTATTTCACTATTAATGAAACCAAATGATATGATGAGTGTTATTCATATTTTAGAATATGGTAAAGGAATTGGAAAAGCAATTGCTAAAGATATTTTTGATGCTTTAATGATGTTAGGTGATGGAAGTTTATTTATGGGTCTTTTTGAACCAAAAGCTTCTGTTAAAAATCCTTATTTATCTGCTAAATCTAAAAATATTCAATTAGGTTTATTTGATGACTTTATTGAGTTAGGTTCAGTATCTAAGTTTAAAGACTGTGGTTTTGATGAGAAATTCTTAGGTAATGCAATTTTAAAACATCCAAAACTAACGTATGAAGGTGGAATATTTTTACACGAATTTTATTTAGTTGTAAAATCTTTAAAAAGAGTAAAAAATCCAAATTCAATTATTGAACATGTTTTAAAATCAAAACTATTTGCTCATTTAAAAGAAATACTTTCTACTAAAAGAGGTACTTTAAAAGATGGTAATTTAGATTCATCTTTAAAACTTGCAGCTGAGCTTAAAATCGAGAGAAAAGGCCTTTTACTTAAAAAACTAGCAACACATTATAAAGAATTACATAAATTTATTAATGCTATGGTTTTAGGTGGAGGTGAAATGAGTGAAGGTGAGGGTGTTCACTTATTAACTGTTCATGCTTCAAAAGGTTTAGAATTTAAAGAAGTTTATATTATTGATTTAATGGATGGACGATTTCCTAATAGAAAACTTATGAGTAAAGGTGGATCTTTAGAAGAAGAACGACGTTTATTTTATGTAGCAGTTACTAGAGCTAAAGATATATTATATTTATCATATGCAAAATATGACAGAATTAAAAAACTAGATTTTATACACTCGCAATTCTTAAAAGAAGCAGGTTTAGTTAAAACTGCACCTAAAGAAGAATAAGAATAATTATATTATTAAATAATATAAGCTCAAAAAACAAAAACAAATCTTAATTAAAAAAAAGATTTGTTTTGTACAATAAAACCATAATCTCTTTTTAGATATAATCGCTGCTAATAATGATCACATAGGATATTTAATGAGCGAAAAATATGAACCTTCGAAAATAGAAGATAACTACTACAAAATCTGGGAAGATAGAGGTTATTTTGAAATTGAAGGTAACAAATCAATTCAAGAAAAAGATGAAAGTGGTAAAACTAAAACTTTCTCTATTATGATGCCACCACCAAATATAACAGGATCTTTACATATAGGTCATGCTTTAACATTTACATTACAAGATATCATTACAAGATATAAAAGAATGGATGGTTTTAAAACACTTTGGCAACCAGGGACAGATCATGCAGGTATTGCAACTCAAAATATTGTTGAAAAACAATTAATTGCAGAAGGTACTACTAAAGATGAACTAGGTCGAGAAGGTTTTCTTAAGAGAGCTTGGAAACAAAAAGAAGTATCTGGTGGAAATATTGTTCACCAAATGAGAAAACTTGGAGTTACTCCTGCTTGGAAACGTGAAAGATTTACAATGGATGAAGGTCTAAAAGAAGCTGTTAAAGAAGCTTTTGTATCTTTATACAACGAAGGTCAAATTTCTCAAAATACTTATATGGTTAACTGGTGTACACATGATGGTGCATTATCTGATATCGAAGTTGAACATGAAGAAGTTCAAGGTAAATTTTATACAATGGTATATAAATTTGCAGATGGTTCAGGACAATTAGAAGTAGCAACAACTAGACCTGAAACTTATTTTGGTGATACTGCTATTATGGTTCATCCAGAAGATACAAGATATGCTTCTATTGTTGGAAAAGATGTATTAATACCTCTTACAAATAGAACAATTAAAGTAATTACTGATACTCATGTTGATATGGAACTTGGAACTGGTGTTGTTAAAGTTACACCTGCACATGATCAAAACGATAATGAAGTTGGTAAAAGACATAATTTAGAATATATTAAAGTATTTGATGAAAAAGGTATTTTAAACGAATATGCTGGAGAATTTGCAGGTCTTGAAAGACTAGAAGCTAGAGAGCCAATAGTTGCAAAACTACAAGCAGAAGGTTATATTGTTAAAATTGAAGACCATGTTCATCAAGTAGGGCATTGTTACAGATGTAAAAATATTGTTGAACCTTTCATTTCTCAACAATGGTTCTTATCTAATGAAATGGCACAAAATTCAATTGATAAAACTAAACAAGAAACAAAAGATAGAGCTCCTAAAGGAACATCTTTATTTCACCCACCACATTGGATTAATTCATATACTGCGTGGATGGATGAGTTAAGACCTTGGTGTATATCTAGACAATTATGGTGGGGACATAGAATTCCTGTATTTACTTGTAATGAAAAAACTTGTAATCACCAATGGGCTGATAAAGCGGACGAACCAGAAGCTTGTCCAAAATGTAATTCTAAAAACTATACTCAAGATCCAGATGTTTTAGATACTTGGTTCTCATCTGCTTTATGGGCTATGTCACCATTAGGTTGGGGAAATAATGGAACTTTAGAAGATTTATATAATGCAGAAGATGAAAAAGACTTTTATCCTAACTCATTATTAATTACTGGGTTTGATATTATGTTTTTCTGGGTTGCTAGAATGATGATGATGGGTGAACACTTTAAAAAAGAATTACCATTTAAAGATATTTATATGCATGCGCTAGTTCGTGATGAATCAGGTGCTAAAATGTCTAAATCAAAAGGTAATGTAATTGATCCTTTAGATATGGTAAGTGAATTCTCAGCTGATATTGTTAGATTCTCTTTATGTTATTTAGCAGTTCAAGGTAGAGATATTAAATTAGGTAAAAAGCACCTAGACTTATATAGAAACTTTACAAATAAATTCTATAATGCAGCTAATTTCTTTATCATGAATTTAGAGAATTTAAATGAAGCTAATGGTACAAACTTACCAATCGTATTTGCTGATTTAAAAGATGTAGAAATTAAAACTGCACTTGGAAAATATATGCTTTCAAAACTAGCAACTGCTACGGAAGAAGTAAGAGTAAATTTAGATACTTATAAATTTAATGAAGCAGCAGCTTCTTTATATAGATTTATTTGGAATGAATTTTGTGATTGGGGAATTGAATACTCAAAAGCTTCAAAAGATTCATTATTTGAACTTGCTGCAATTTTCAAAGAAGCATTAAAATTAACTTCACCATTTATGCCATTTATTTCTGAATATTTATACCAAAAATTATCTGGAACTTCATTAGAAGATACAGAATCTATTATGGTTATGAATTTCCCAAGAGATTTAAAAGAAGATAAAGAAGTTGAATCTATGTTTGCAATAATTGAAGAAGCAATTACTTCAGTTAGACGAGCAAAAGTTGTAATTGATATGGGTAATAGTAAAATTTCAAAAGCATATATTAAACTTGATGTTAATATTGATAAAGAAATAGCAAGACCATTTATTGAAAAACTAGCAAAAGTTGAAAGAATTGAATTTGTTGATGCTAAAGTTGAAAACTCAATTACTGATGTATCTGCTAATGTTGAAGTATATTTACCAACTTCAGAAATTGATATGAGTCCAATTATTGATAAACTTAACAAACAAGCTATTAAAACTCAAAAAGAGTTTGATAAATTAAATGGTATGTTATCAAATGAAAGATTTGTAGCTAATGCACCTGCTGAAGTTATTACAGCTAATAGAAAATCATTAGAAGAAGCTTCTAATAAATTAGAGAAAATTCAAAAAGAGTTAGCGACAATCTCTTAAAAAAATAAAAGTGAAAGTGGAAAATGATAAAACAATTCTTATATATTCTAATTTTATTATTTTTCACTTCATGCTCTTCTAAACAATTAAAATTTGAAAATATTTTTCAAACAAAAGATGCCTCAACTATTAATGAAAATTATTTATCTAGTATAGATTTACTACTTGACTTTAAAAAGAAACTAGATAAAAGAAATCCTAAATCATTTAGCAAAATAAGTTCAAATACAATGGTTAATTTGATTAAAGAACTCTCTAAAGATATGCACTTAAAGTATAAAGGCAAAAATATTACAATAGATAAAGAGTATTTAAATATTGCTTTTGATAAAAATTATATTAAAAATCGAAATGATTATTTGATTATGGGAATATAC
>JABSON010000127.1 GCA_013215915.1 Campylobacteraceae bacterium
ATTTCGCGGGAAACGTTCCATTTCCGGGCTGGATTTTTTGGCACACAGAGAAAACATGAAATCTGCTTGTTTTCCAACTGGTTTGCAATGTTTCGGGGGATCCACAATGGGTGGATTTTTCGGCAGCCCATCCCGACAGGGCCGAGAAACATATGCCCTTTTCATGTTATACAAACGGGGACAGCAAAAAATACTAAATTAATTATTTTGCCCTGGAATCATGTATTTAAATGATTATTTCAAATAATCAAGCCCTTTTATTTTATTAAATTATATTGAAAATTCTGGAATCATAATAATTAAGCCCCTTTATTTCTCTTTATTTTATTAAATTATTTCAGGAAAAATCATGAAATTCGAAAATTCCTCCGTAATGAGGGAAAGAATATCAATAAAATATATGTCAGACCCTAAAAGATGTAGTCACATAAACAAGTTGACTTAAAATGTATAGTGTGACCCCATACCCTTTCGGAAAACAGAGAAACTCAGAAATTCCATGAAACATAGTTTTGTTATAAAAGGAGCTACAGTTTATTCTGAAATTTTTCAGTTTATAAGCAATTTTTTAACTGTTTCAAAATGTCGTTAATAATGTTTATTATATATGTAATTACTGGACATATTTACTCACTGGACTGTTATGGCTAGACATTTAATAGGATAAATTATACATATTATATAATTTATTCTATTAAAAATAATACAAAATGTTATCATTTTATATTTTAAATTCACCTTAAATATTTCATATTTAAATCTGTTTTATTTCAATAAATTTCTATTTATTATTAGTTTTTTATTATTAATTAATAATAAATAAAATATTTAGAAAAAGTATTGTTTTAAAATTAGATAATATCTTGAATATAAAGTGAAAATTAGATAATATCTCTTATTAATATAAAGGTTAATTATTTGAAAATAGTACTTGGAATAACAGGAGCTAGTGGAGCTGTTTTAGCATTAAAATTTTTAGAGCATTTACCCTTAGACGTGACAGCATATGTTGTTATATCTAAAAGTGCAAAAATAGCTTTAAAATATGAAGCTTCAAAAAATTATAAAAATATCAAAAACAAAAAAAATATTAAAATATTTAAAGAAAATGATATAGCTGCACCTATTGCTTCTGGTTCATTTAAAGTAGATAAAATGATAATTTTACCTTGTTCAATGAATACTTTAGCAAAATGTGCTTGTGGTATCAGTGATAATTTAATTACAAGATCTTTTACAGTTATGTTAAAAGAAAAACGAGAAATCATTTTAGCACCAAGAGAACTTCCTTTTTCGTCAATTGCTTTAGAGAATATGTTAAAACTTTCAAACTTAGGTGTAGTCATTGCACCACCTATGTTAGCTTATTATTCAAATCAAGAAAGTTTAGAACAAATGGAAGACTTTATAATTGGAAAATGGTTCGATTTATTAAAAATAGAGAATAATTTATATAAAAGATGGAAAAATAATGAATAATAGTGTTATGTCATATAAAAGAGCGATATATAGTGGAACATTTGATCCAATTACTGTGGGTCATATAGATATTATAAAAAGAGCTTCTAAAATTTTTGATGAAGTTATAATTGCAGTTGCTAAAAGCGAGCGAAAAAATCCAATGTTTTCTCATGAACATAGAGTACATTTTGCAAAAGTATCTACTAAAGATATTGAAGGTGTTAAAGTTATTGGTTTTGATACATTATTAGTTGATTTAGCAACTGATATGAATATAGGAACTATAATTAGAGGTTTAAGAGCTGTATCAGATTTTGAATTTGAATTACAAATGGGATATGCAAATGCTTCTATCAAAGAAGATTTAGAAACTCTATATTTAATGCCAAGTTTAAAAAATGCTTTTGTAAGTTCTACAATTGTTAGAGAGTTAATTAGATTTAATGGTAAATTCGATCATCTTGTTCCAAAAGAGGTAAAATCATGTATTTAGTAATTGAAGGTATTGATACTGCTGGGAAATCAACTCAGTTAGATATTCTTAATAAAAAGTTTCCGCAAGCTGTTTTTACAAAAGAACCAGGTGGTACTGCATTAGGTATTAAACTTAGAGAAATGGCTTTAAGCGGAGAAGCAAAATCAAAAACAGCTGAAATGTTTTTATTTTTAGCTGATAGAGCTGAGCATATAGAGGAAATAATTAAACCTAATTTAGGAAATACTATTATTTCAGATAGATCAGTAATTTCTGGTATTTCTTATGCAAAAGATTTAGATTTAAAAACTGTAATTGATTTAAATATTATTGCAACGTCTAATATTATGCCATCTCATATTGTTTTATTAGAATTATCAAAAGAAGAATTAACTTTAAGATTAGCTGCAAAAAAGAATGATGCAATTGAAAAAAGAGGAATTGATTATTTACTTGAAATTCAAAATAGAATGAAAGATACAATTGAAAAATTAAATTTAAATCATATTTATATAGATGCATCATTAAGTATAAAAGAAATTGAAAATAAAATAGAGGGATTTATAAATGGCAAAAGTTAAGAACATTCAGTCTTTAAGAGGTATGAAAGACATAATGAACGAAGATAGTGAATTATTTACATATTTTTGTGAGAATGCTGCAAGAATAGCAAAAAACTATGGTTTTACTTATTTTGAGACTCCTATTTTAGAAGAAACTTCTTTATTTAAAAGATCAGTTGGTGAAAGCTCTGATATTGTTAATAAAGAAATGTATCAGTTCATTGACAAAGGTGAAAATGACGTATGTTTAAGACCTGAAGGTACTGCTGGAGTTGTAAGATCTTTTGTACAAAACAAATTAGATCGTGCAGGTGGAACTCAAAGATGGTTTTACCATGGACCTATGTTTAGATATGAAAGACCACAAAAAGGTAGATTAAGACAATTTCACCAATTTGGTTGTGAAGTATTTGGACAAAAAAGTGTTTATGAAGATGCTAATGTAATTATGTTAATTAAAGATATTTTAGACTTTTTCAAAATTCCATTTGTATTAGAATTAAACTCACTTGGTTGTACTTCTTGTATGCCTGTTTATAAAGAGACTTTAGTTCAACACCTTAGTAACTTTAGATCTGAATTATGTGAAGATTGTGATAAAAGAATAAATGCTAATCCTATGAGAGTATTAGATTGTAAAAACGAAAAATGCCAAAGTTTATTAGGTGATAGCCCTAAAATTACTCATAATTTATGTTCATCTTGTGAAAGCGATTTTGATAAATTAAAAGAGATTTTAGACTTTAATAAAATCGATTATACTATTAATACTATTTTAGTTCGTGGTTTAGATTATTATTCACAAACTGCTTTTGAATTTATTTCAAATGATATTGGAGCTCAAAGCACTATTGCTGCTGGTGGAAGATATGATAAATTAGTAGAATTTTTAGGTGGAAGAGAAACTCCTGGAATTGGTTTTGCAATGGGAATTGAGAGATTATTAGAACTTATTATAAAAGAAGACAAAAAAGAAGAAAGTCTTTATTTAGGTGCAATGGATGAAAATGCTTTAAATATTTTAACGTCTTTAGCATCTTCAAAAAGAAAAACTATTAAAACATCTTTAGAATATACTTCTAGAAACTTTAATAAACATTTTAAATTAGCTCAAAAACAAAATGTTTCTATGATTGCTTTAATTGGAGAAGAAGAATTAAAAAATAATACTATTTATACAAAAAATATGATCACTGGTGAAGAAAAAACTATTTCATTAGAGGATTTCATTATTGAATAACTATGGCATAGACATTTGGGGAGATGACAATTTTATTATTGAAAAAGATAAAGTATTACTTAATTATGAAAATAAACCTTCATTAATATCTTTAGTAAATGAAATAAGAGAACAAGATTACAAAGGTCCCCTATTACTAAGATTTCCACATTTAATTAATAAACAAATATCTAAACTTTATACATTATTTGATAATGCAATAAATGAATATGAATATAAAGGAAAATTTAATGCAGTTTTTCCTTTAAAAGTAAACCAGTTACCAAACTTTTTACATCCTTTAATTAAAGCTGGAGAGAAGTTTTCTTATGGTTTAGAAGCTGGAAGTAAAGCTGAGTTATTCTTAGCTATGACTTATAATAAAATAGGTGCACCTATTACTGTTAATGGTTTTAAAGATAAAGAAATGATTCATATAGCGTTTTTAGCTAAAAAAATGGGTCATAATATTACTTTAATTATTGAAGGTTTAAATGAACTAAAAACAATAATTGAAGTTGAAAAAGAAACTAATCTAGTAAGTCCTAATGTAGGTCTAAGATTAAGGTTATTTAATCAAGGTGGTGGAGCTTGGGCTAAATCTGGTGGAATTGATTCAAAATTTGGATTAAGCTCAACAGAAATTCTTGAAGCATTTGATATGTTAAAAGAAAACAATTTGATACATAATTTAACAATGATTCATTTTCATATTGGATCTGCTTTAAACTCAATTCAACCTTTAAAAAAAGCTTTAAAAGAATCAGGTCATATTTATGCAGAACTAATAAACTTAGGTGCTATAAACTTAAGAGCTATTAATATTGGTGGTGGATTAAATGTTGAGTATTCAGCATATAAAAGAACAGCACAATATAATTTCCAAGAATTTGCAAATGATGTAGTATTTACTTTAAAAAATATTTCAAGACAAAAAGGTGTTGAAGAACCAGATATTTTCACAGAATCTGGAAGATTTATTTCTGCTTCATCTACTGTTTTAATAACACCGGTTTTAGAGTTATTTTCAGCAGACTATGGAAAAAAAGCTTTAAGATTAAAAGAACTAAACCCTCCTTTAATAAAAGAGTTACTTGATTTATATGAAGACATCAATTCAAAAACTGCTTTAGAATTTATGCATGATAGTATTGATCACTTAGAATCATTACTTAAATTATTTGATTTAGGTTATATAGATTTAGTTGACAGATCAAATGCAGAAGTATTAACTCAGCTAATTATTAAAAAAGCTATTTCTTTACTTGAAGTTGATGATTATGATGAATTAAAAAGAATAGAAAATAAAATACAAGAAAAATATTTATTAAACTTTTCAATTTTTCAGTCACTTCCTGATTATTGGGGAATAAATCAAGAGTTTCCGATTATGCCTTTAACTCATTTAGATAAAAAACCTACAAGATCAGCATCTTTATGGGATATTACTTGTGATAGTGATGGTGAAATTGCTTTTGATTCTGAAAAACCTTTATATTTACATGATGTAGATTTAGAAAAAGAAGAATACTTTTTAGGATTCTTTAATGTTGGAGCTTACCAAGATATATTAGGGATGAGACATAATTTATTTTCCCATCCTACTGAGATAAATATTGTATTTAAAGATGGTAAAGTTATTTGTGAAAAAATATTAGAATCTCAAAAAATTATAGATATTTTAGAAGATATAGACTATGATACAAATGATATAATAAATATTTTAAAAAATAGACTTGATAAAGATATGTATAAAATCTTAGATAAATATTTAAACGAAAATTCTTACCTTAAAACAACAGGAAATTAATATGAATGAAAATATAGGACTATGGAAACAAATAAAAGAGGATTTTTCTGTTCCTAAAAAGAATGATCCAGCTTTAAACTCAACAATAGAACTAATTTTTAATTATCCAGGAGTATGGGCAATAATTAATCATAGAATTGCACATAAATTATATAAAAATAATTTTAAAATTTTAGCTAGAATTATTATGGGAATAACACAGTTTATGTGCCATATGGATATTCATCCTGCTGCAACTATTGGTAGGCGTGTATTCATAGATCATGGAATTGGTGTTGTAATCGGAGAAACAGCAATTGTTGAAAATGATGTATTAATTTACCAAGGAGTAACTTTAGGTGGTGTTTCTTTAAGTAAAGGAAAACGTCATCCAACTATTAAAGCTAACTCAGTAATAGGCTCAGGTGCCAAAATATTGGGTAATATTACTATGGGTAAAAACTCAAGAATTGGAGCTAATTCAGTTGTTATATGTGATGTTCCAGAAGATTCAACAGCTGTTGGAGTTCCTGCTAAGATTATTAAAAGAGGATGTAAAGACGCCAAACTAAATCATGCAGATTTACCAGATATTAATAAAGAAATGTTTGAATATTTATTAAAAAGAGTTGCTTTATTAGAACATGCTTTAAAAAAACATGATGGTATAAATCTAGAAAGTGAAGATCATGATTTAGAATGTATTTATGAAAAATTCATCAAAGCTATGAATTCAATTAAATAATGATTTTTGAATTATCTTTATTTGGAATTTTTACAGGATTAGTATCAGGCTTTTTTGGTATTGGAGGAGGAATGGTTTTAGTTCCTCTTTTATTATTATTTACAGGTTTTGTAATGAAAGAAGCTGTTGCTATTTCAATTATGCAAATGGTTTTTTCTTCAACTTTTGGATCTTTTTTGAATGCAAAATCTCAAAAAGATATGGTTTATGATGGACTTATTTTAGGACTTGGTGGATTTTGTGGTGGAATATTAAGTTTTTTTATTAGAGATTATTTATCTAATACATATTTACAATATGTTTTTATTCTTATTTTAATAGCATCTATATTAAAAATATTTCAAACATCTATTCATTCAGAGCAAGAAGTAAAAAAACCCTCAAAACTATATTTAATTCTAATAGGTTCCCTTATTGGAATGATTGCTATGAGTATTGGAGTTGGTGGATCTATTATGCTAACGCCTATATTAGTTGGTTTTATGCACTACAATTTAAAATCTGCTACTTCATTATCATTGTTTTTTGTAATGTTTTCATCTATTGCTGGTTTTATATCATTAAGTATTAATGATTCTTTATTATTTAAAGAAGGAATTATCGTAGGGGTATTTTCATTACTTGGAGTATTTATAGGAATAAAACTAAAATCTTATATTAAAATGTCTTCTTATAAAACACTAATTTTATCTTTATATATTTTAATTTTAATAGCTATGGTTTATAAACTTAGTTTATAAATCTTTATCTATCATTTTATTTAAATAATAATTTAACATTCCAGCGCTTGTATAATAATTTAATTCTTCTTTTGTATCTATTCTTGATAATACTTTAGTTTTATAAGTTTTACCTTCGACACTAACTTCTAAATTAATTTTATCATTAATGCCTAAATCACTATAAAAAGAAATATTCATTACTTCATTTCCTTGTAAATCTAAACCTAAGGCATCTCTTGGAGTAAACTCACAAGGTAAAATACCCATTTTAATTAAGTTTTTTCTATGTTCTTCATCAAATGATAAAGCAATAATTACTTTTACACCTAAAAGTTTAGTTCCTTTTACAGCCCAATCTTGATACTTTCCAGAACCATAATTATGCTGAGCTAAAATAACTAAGTCATGTTTATTTTTTTTAGCTAATAAAGATTTTGCATATACAGAAATTATCTCATTTGAAGTAAAATCTTTTGTAAATGCACCCTCTTTTAAAACCATTTTATTTTTTATTTGTGCATTATCAAACATACCTCTTAACATAACTTTTGAATTAGTACGTCTACTTATAAAAGTATTATATTCATAAGATTTAAGACCTTTTGATTCTAAATATAAACCAGCTTGAGAATATAATGAGATTTGTCCAAAAGGAGAAATTTGTTCACTTTTAACATCATTTCCTAATATATTTAATATCTGAGCATTTTTAATATTAAGTTTTGTGAAGTCTTGTCGTTTGAATAAATCATTCCTTTGAATATAAGTAGAATCATTATTCCATTTATATACTAAAGATTCAGAAACTTTAATATTTTGCCAAAAAGTATTACCTAAAAATATATTTTTATATATATTTTTATATACAGAAGTATCAAGTTTATTTAAATACTCAACTACATCCTCTTTTTGAGGCCAAATATCTTCAAGTTTAATATCTTTTTGCAAATAATCTTCTAGAATATTACTAGCCGTATTACCTTTTAAACAAAATGCTAATAAAAGAGATGATGAAATTGTATAATTTGAATTTATAAAATGGCAAGAAGAAGGTAAATCTTCGTTTATATTAGATAAAGAAACAATATTTAAACTTTTAACTAATACTTCATTTTTTATCTCTTCGTTAAAATGAAATGAAACTTTTTCATTTTTTACATCTATTATTTCAAAACCTAAATAAATAAAATATTTTAATAAATTTAAAATATTTTATTTTTGATTAAAACACAAAAGTGTTTTTAATCATCCGCCAGTTTCGTAAAAAGCTCTTGTAGACGTTTCATTACCATCTTCTGCATTCCACTTATTCTTTTCAGGTTTATTTGCTAATACGTCTTTT
>JABSON010000128.1 GCA_013215915.1 Campylobacteraceae bacterium
CTGATAAAAGTGCAAGTAAATCATTATATAATAAAGGTAATACTTATCTAAATGATAAAATATCTGGAATTAATGTTTATATTGTAACTTTCAAGGAATTTAGTATACAGATTGCTGGAACATATGTTAATTTAAAGAAAGCTAAAGAAAAAATAGAACGTGATTCCACAGTGAGTATACAAATTAATAGAATTATATGTAATTTATAATAAAAGATATAAATATAAATTATTAAAAAAATTAACTATTTATATGCAAATAAAAAACTACAGTTTCCCTATTGAACATGTCCGTGCTCGCTTAAGAATTCGTATTTATGCTGATTATAAAAATGATTTACTCTTAAGTACAATAAATGAAATAATTTCTATTAAAAATAAAAAAGAAATTTTAGTCATGGCTAAGTATTTGCAGAAAAGATATAAATATACAAGTGCCATTTATTCTTATATTACTTATTTGGATCTTGATAAAACTAATGATTTAGTTTATTATAATTTAGGTCTAATATATAAAAGAGGTAATTATAAAGAGAAACTAAAAAAAGATTTAAAGAAATCTCGTGAATATTTTGAAAAAGCAGAAAAACTTGGAAATAAAGATGCTAAGTTAGAACTTTTAATATCTTATTCTTTAAAAAAAAGAGATGTTAAAAAATATTTCAAATTAAAAGAAAAACTTAAAAAAAGCACTCAGGGAAAACTTGTGTTAGCTAAATACTTTAGAAAAACAGGTCTTAAAAATAAATCTAATAATATTTTAGAAGAACTTGCAAATAAAGATGTACAAGAAGCTATTTTATTACTAGCATTAATTAAACCTTCAAAATATAACTTTGATCCTGAAGAATACCAATTAACACTTAAATGGCAAGAATATATTATACAAAGCAAAAACAAAGAGCTTGAGAACAAATTTAGAAATAAGTTAATAAAATATAGATATGATAACAATTTTGAAAAAAGTAAATCTTACTATACAAAACAATATTTAAAAAATGTAAATATTATAAGACTTAGAGAATTATATAAAAATAATAGATATGCTAAAAAAGAAGAAGCTTTATCATATTTAAATAAAGCAGCAAAAGCTAATGATGTAAAAAGTATTATGAACTTAGCTAGGATATACTCTTTTAATAGAAAAGACCTTGATTTTAATAAAATGATAAATGTAATTACTCCACTTGTAAAACAAGGAGATAAGAAAGCTATAAGATTTTTAGCTAATAGATATATTCAACCTCCAGAAGGTTTTGAGAAATATAAAAACATTAATAAAGCTTTATTCTATTATGAGCAACTTGCAAATTATGGTGATGAAACTTATATTAGAAAATTAGTAGATCTTTATCTTTGTAAAACTTGTTATGAGGGAAAAGTTATTAATTACAAAAAAGCTTTATATTATTTAAAAAAGTTAGACAAAAGAAAATACCCAATTTATTACGCTTCTATTGGATGGATATACAATTTTGGGAAAGGTATAGAAATAGACCTTTTAAAAGCAAAAGAATATTATGAAATATCTGCAAAAAAAAATTATAAACATGCATATTATTACCTAGCTTCGTTATATTACAATAACCAAGGATCAGATAGATATATAATTGAAAGAAATTATAAAAAAGCATTATACTATTTAAAACAAGGTACTAAAGCAAAAGATGCGAATTCTAGTAATTTACTTGGTTTATTTTATCAAGAAGGATATGGAGTTGAAAAAGATATAGAAGAAGCAGTTGTATATTATAAACAATTTGCAGATTCTAATAAATTTTCAGCTTTTTATTTAGCTGAGTATTATAAAAATAAAAAAGATTATAAAAATGCAGTAAAGTATTATAAAGTTTCTGCAAAAAGAAAATTTGCTCCAGCATTAGTATTACTAGGTATTTTATATGAGGAAGGGCGATTAGGAAAAATAGACTGCACTTCTGCATTAAAATATTATAAAAAAGCTTATCAAATAAATAAAGATGAAATTGCTGCCTACAGTATAGCTTTAATTTATCATTATGGAAAAGGTGATACTAAAGTAAACTATAAAATTGCAAGAAAATGGTATAAGTTATCTAGTACAAAACAAGCAAATTTAGGACTTTTAGATTTAGATAAAAAGTTATCTAAATAAGAACTATAAAATAAAAAATCTATAGATTAAAATATAGATTTTTTATATTCTGCAAAAAAATGCCAAATAGCTGGTTCTTGATTATCAAAATAAGAGATAAACGAAATTTCTTTTAATTTATCTTGATTTACAAATTTATTAATCTCTTTTTTATCTAAAGGTTTTGGAATATCATTCTCTTGTTTTCCTTCAATTCTACTTCTACAGGATACTAAAACACTTCCTCCTTTTTTAATTAATGAAGATATTTTTTCTCTTGCCAAAGTTCTATATTTTCCGGACAAAATTTGAATAGTATTACATTCATATACTAAATCAAAGTTTTCAAACCAAGATGATGGATAATCAAATAGATCAGCAACTAAAAAATCTATTTTTGAATTTACATATCTATTTTTACATAAGTCAATTGCAGAAGGAGAGATATCAAATGATGTGACTTTATATCCAGCTTCACTTAAAGAAAAAGCATCATCACCTACTCCACAACCGATAACAATAGCTTTTTTACCATCTGATTTATCATTAGAAATATATTCAAGTAAATAAGGATTTGACTCTAAATCAGACCAAAATACTTTTCTATAATCACCCTTTGCATCTTTATAAATGCTATCGCACCAAGAAGTAGGTTCATCATTGTCTTGATGTTCTTTTACCATCTTTTTATAAGCTTCGGAATCAAATTCTTTCATAATTTTCCTTGCTATTATTAGGTATAAGTTTAATAAACTTTTACTTAAAAATAAAACTTATCAGAATTTTATTCTTAAGTATTTGTATCCTCTATTCTTTTTATTATTATAATCATGAATAGAATGACTGAAGTAATTAGATATATGATTTATTATATTTCTAGAAATAGCATGAATATAAATTAATTTATATGAGAACCAATAGTTGTTCTTTTTTTATCAGTAGCTTCATTTATAATTTTAATATCTTATTTTTTTAATAAAGGTAATTTATTTAATAAATCTTCACAATAATCCCATTGAGTAAGTGTATCTTTCCACTCTTGGGGAATTGAATTAACACCTTGATACGCTCCAAGTACCATTCCAATTACAATTGCACGTGATGCATTATCTCCACCAACCATAGCATTTGAAACAAGTGCTTTTTTTAATCCATCTTCTTGATCATAATATTTTAATATAAAATATATAGCTCCAGGAAGTGTTCCTTCGGTAGGACTTGCTTTTCCAACTTTAATAGGCTCACTTCTTCCAACATCCCATAGTCTAGCCATTGAAGTAAGAGCTAAATCATCACAAAATTTTTCTTTAAATAAATCAGAATCAGGATTAATAGATTCTTCATATTTGTATATTGCTTGATTTACTTTATCTTCAAAGAAACCACCCATTAGTTTTCCAACATCTTTTATAGCAGTTTTAGGATTCTCACCTTGAATAATTCTATGAGTTACTCTTGCAAAAAATTCAGCTCCACCTAAAGCATGTATATCTCTATGTGTAAACATAGTTTTTTTAGCAACATCTACTAATACTTCTTCATCATCCCAATAAGCGTGAGCACTTACATGTCTAATAGCCATAGCATTTGAGAATCCACCAAGATATTGAACATCCATACCTTGTTTCACCTGTCTATAAGTCTCTTTTGTCATAGTACAAATCCAAGATCCCCAAGAGTTTTCTAATCTATTCATCCAATGAGGTAAAAGTGATTTAACATCAAAATCCCTAGGAGGATTAGAAGTAGCAGCTAAATGTTCTAAAATTAGAATATTATAATCACCATAATCAGTAGTTCCACCAGCAGATTTTCCAGGATGATAATTTTGTTTACCCCAACCAATACCATGAGTTTCTCCACCCATTAGTTCACCAGGACTCATAAATCTATTTATATTAGCATTTCCATAAGCTTCATATATCTTTTTAGCATCATATTCATAGTGAGAGCCTAAACATAAAGCATCTCCAACAATACTTGCAAAAAATGCACCTTTTATAGCTTCTTCTTTTGTAATATTATTCATTTTTTCTCATTTTTTAATTTAAGTATAACAAAGAAGTATTAAGTCAAACTAGCATTTAAAAGAGCTATAAATTATTTAAGTTATATCTATGAATCTATATTTTTTATAAGCTAAATTATTTTAATACCAATATTGAGGGTAAGAGTCCTTTTTATTAAGGTTAATATAAAAAACTGCAAAAATTACTAAAATTAACGAACCAAAAAAAGAGGGAAATAATAAATAATCCCAATTAGGAGTTAATAAAAATACAATAATTGGATTTGAACCAGCAGGAGGATGAACTGTTCTTGTTAATAACATTAGAACTATACTAAGTGCAAGTGCCAAACTCATTGCCCACCATATATTTCCAAATAAATCTAAAATTACTAAAGCTATAAAAGTAGAAATAAAATGTCCACCTATTACATTTCTAGGTTGAGAAAAAGGACTTTTATTAAATGCAAATAACAATACACAAGAGGCTCCAAATGATCCCATAATTAAAAGATTACCATAATACGTACTAATATAACTCAATAATAACATGGCCAATAAAGCTCCCGTAAAAGAAAATAAAAGTTCTTTTACTTTCTTTTTTTCACATAAATTCTTACCTTGACCTTTAAACTTGTGAAAATAATTCATCTTTTTCCTTGAAACTAACGTTTGGTTATAATACATTTTTTATCTAATATTGTCAAGTAAAAAGTATTTTTATTTTTATTTTTATATCTTAACTTCTCTTAGTATAAAAATTCAAGTGTTATAAATCGATAAAAAATAGAATCTAATGACTTTTTATTTTAGTATATCTGTCAGTTTTTAGGTTTCTTAGCTCCATAATAAATTCTTTGATTATACTTATTAAGTGCTTCTATAATAATTTGAGTCCTAATATATTATTTTAAATATGCTTTTATGATTCGTGAGTTTTTGAATAAAAAAGCAGTATGATCAATTGCATCATAAATATCACTTGATGTCCAAGAAAGATCTTCTAAATTTTTTATATCAACATTTGTAAAATCATTTGATTTATATATAGATTTTATTGCAGCACCTGCCAATTCTTTGTGCTTTTTATCAAAAGGAATGTTATTAATATCTTTTGCGATTAAATTTAATAAATCTTTTGAATACTCTTTTTTTCTTAGTAGTTTTGTATTAAACAAAATACAATATTTAAAATCTTCTTTTACTGCTATATGTAATCGTATAAAAGCGAAAAAATCAGAATCTATATTTTTATGATTACTCATATATAAAAATTCTTTGATAAACATTTCGAAACGAATAGGATTAAGACTAGCTAACAATTCAAAATGAGGAGGAACTGAACCAAAAGTATTTTGAATCAATTTTAATATTTCTTTTGTATCTTCATGTGGTTTTATTTCAACTATAAACATAAAATATCCTTTATTAGACTCAGTGGTCTAGTAAATATTTTAATATTGTTTTGCTTAAACTAGACTTAGTAGTCTAGTTTGTTTTATTTTTTAAAATATCTAGTATAAAAGTATAATTAGTTTTAAATTCTTTTGAGTTAGATAAACTAGGACTTATAGATAAAGCTCCCCACGTAGAAGTTATTATAAACCTTGCCATATCTCTAGTGTTAAAGTTAGTAAATTCATTTTCTCTTATACCAATCTCCAATAAAGATGAAAGATTATTTAGAAATTCTTCAAAATGTTTATTTAAAATAGAATTAAAATCACTATCCAAAGGTGCCATCTCTAGCATTAATTTATGCATAGGACATGAATTTATAATTAAAAGTTTATTTTTAGAAATTTTAATAAACATATTTTCTAATATTGTAATTATAGAAATATTTTTTAAATATGTAAAATCAAAAAAATAATCCATTTTTGGAAATATTCTTTCAATTATAACAGCTAAAACTAAATCTTTTTTTGAAGGAAAGAAGTGGTACATACTTCCTTTAGGAGTTTTTGATTTTTTTAAAATTACAGATGTTGACGCACCATGATAACCATTTGCATAGACTTCATCGAAAGCAGCATCTAATAATTTTTCTCTAGTTAATTGTTTTTTATCATTTTTTACCATTTATAATTATACATTGTTTTACAAGCATTATAAGAATAATAACTTATTTTATTAAATTATATATTTAAAAGTTTAATTACTTCAGCTTCTTTAGCTCTAAACAATTCATTCTTTTTATCAAATTCAATCATGTGAAGTGAATTTTCATGAGAGTAAAGATTATCTATCGTATACCATCTTTCCAAAATAACAAATTCATTCTCATTATCTGCAACTGCTTTCAATTCATATTGCAAACATCCCGGTTCTTTTAGGACAATTAATGATATTTTGTTAAAAGCATCAATTTGTTTTTGTCTCAAACCATCTTTCACTTCTATCTTAACTATTAGTGTTATTTCATTACTCATAATTGTCTCCATAATATAATTCTATAAGTTATTATACTAAAAAATTATTTCTTTGATATAGTCTGCCCAACTGCATAACCAGAAGCCCAAGCAAACTGAAGGTTAAATCCACCTCTATGTCCTACAATATCTAAAACTTCTCCAGCAAAATATAAACCTTTAACTTTTTTACTTTCATAAGTTCTATTGTTAACCTCAGCAGTACGAACTCCTCCACCTGAAACCTCAGCGTGTTTAAATCCTTGAGTATCTGTTACTTTAAACTTCCAAGAGTTTAATTGATATGATAACGCTTTTATTTGTTTAGCATTAATATCTGCTGCTTTTGTATCTTGATGTATTTTACATATATCTAATAATACAGAAGGTAATTTATTAGATAACATTCCGATTAATAAATCTGCTGCTTTTACTTCTGGTAAAGCTTTAAATAATGATTGTATTTGATTAGCGAGATCAGCTCTATTTACTTTAGGAAAAAAGTTTACAGATAGTTTTACATTTTGGTATAAAGATAAAGCTTGTGCTGCTAATTGAGAAATATCTAGTACTGCAAAACCTGATACTCCATATTTAGTAAATAATACATCACCATATATTTCAGACTCTAGTGCTCCATCTATATATAAAGAAACATTACATTCTTTTTTTACACCTTGCATTCTTGCATGATATGTTACATCTGTTTGAAGTCCTACAAGAGAAGGATAAGTTGGATTAATAGAATGATCAAACTTTTGGGCAAACTCTAATCCACTCTCATTCGCATTTAATTGTGGAGCTGCCGCTAAACCATTAGATATCAATATCCTATCATAGTTCTTATACTCAGTATCTACTGTTTTTAAATTATACTTATTATCTATTCTTTCTATACTTGTAATAAGTGATTCTGTAAAAACATTAATACCTAAAGTACTAACAGATATAGAAAGTAAATTAACTACTGATTTTGCTTCATTAGATAAAGGATATACTTTATTAGTTTCTTTTATATCTAATAATAGACCTATGCTTTTACAAAACTTCTCAAATGCTTTAAAATCAAAGTTCTTTAATGCATATTCTACAAATGATGAATCTTCTCCTATATAGTTAGCAGCAGACACTTGTGTATTAGATATATTACATCTTCCATTACCACTTGCTAAAATCTTTTTGCCTATTGCTTTATTTGCATCAAACATATCAATATGTAAATCTTTATTTAATCTCTTAGCTGTAATGGCTGCAACAATACCAGCAGCCCCTGCTCCAATAATAGCTATTCTCAAATTCTTACCTTCTTCTTAAATTAAGTGATTATACAATATTTAATAAAATACTGCTATCCATATAGTAGATTCTTTTAAAGAAGTATATTTAACTCTATGTTTTATGCCTTTCTCTATATTATAAAAGTCACCTTTTTTTAAAACTATCTCTTTATCAACAAGCTCTAAAATAGCTTCTCCCTCTAATACAATTACAAACTCATTCTCTTCTTGCATATACCAAAAGTCTCTTTTACTAACTTGTCCATTAGATACTATTCTTTCAATTCTAATATTAGGTTTTTTTAAAATATCCATAAATTCTTCATTTTCTTTATCTATTATAATATTCTCAAATATATTATTCATTTTGTTCCTTGGTATATTTATTATATCATATAAGAAAGATACTTGGAGATACCATAGTATTTTACTACTGTATCTTATTGTAAATAATATA
>JABSON010000129.1 GCA_013215915.1 Campylobacteraceae bacterium
AGAAATATTGTAAAAATAGAAGAACTTATTAATTAATAAAAACTATGATTTTTTGGAAAGAAATAGTTTGAATATTAAAAACTTGTTTGTAAATACAAATCAAATAAATGAATAAGTAAATTCTTTTATTTAATTCAAAAAATTTGATTTTTACTTGTTTTAATATTAAGTTTTAAAATAATATTTTTTAGATACTCATAAAATAAAGAAAATAAATTTTAAGCTTATAAACATGACCAAATTTACAATTATATTTAACTTTTATTTAATATTAGAAAACTTAAAAGCCTATTTTATGGGAATAAGAAGGATGAAACAGGGAATAATGTATATTCATAATATACTCTTATTTTCACGTTTTGCCTTTTAAAATATTTATTTTTTATCATTTATTTTATTAAACTATATTACTATTTTTAATTAGTATAGTGCTTAAAATAGACGAGACTTCATCCTCTAACGTCGGTATTGAGGAACAAAGTATGTAACGGTCAACTCTATTAAATTGTTTGCATCTCTTGCGAACAATTTAACCTGAAAGTTTTCTCATCTATTACTTCGTTTACCTCCTATTTCTTGTTATCTGTGGAACTTCCTTCAAGTAAATATTATACGCTATTAATACTAACTAAGTCTTTCTTATTCTCCCTATATTTTTGATAGGTATTAATTACACATCTAAATTATTAAATGTATTATTGAGCTTATTCTCTAGGTAATTTGTAAAAATATTATTTTTCTTTGCAAAATCAATTAACATCTTAAAGTAATTTCTATCATTTATTATAAATTTTAAAATATTATCAGGATTAAAGCTTCTTTCCGAAACTAGCCACTTCTTTAATATAAAGTCATAAGAGATACTAGCATCAGTAGAAATATTATATAATAGAACTTCAAATGAAGTAATCGCAAATCTTTATCTATATGTACTTCAGTTATCGTTCCAAAGAAGGTTGGTTATTTCTTGCAACTGTTATAGATCTATTTTCAAGAAAAATAATATGGTGGCAAACAGGAAGTAGACAAACTACTGATTTAATTGAAAATGCTTTATCTAAAGCAGTACAGAGAATAAGTAAAAAAGAATCTAATGTTATATTGCATTCAGACCAAGGTAGCCAATATAGCTCTTATGATTATTAAATATGCTCAAAAGCATAATATTACTCTACGTATGAGCAGCCGAGGTAGCTGTTATGATAATGCTGTGGCTGAAAGTTTTTTCCTTGTGCTTGCACTCTCTTTAAGAAAACACTTAAAAGAGAATTAGTCAGAAAAAAAGTCTTTAAAACAAGAGAAGAAGCCAGTTTAAAGATATTTGAATATATTGAAATGTTTTATAATTCAAAAAGAAGACATAGTTATGTTGGAAGTATTTCTCCAAATGAATTTGAAAAAAGGTATAATGAAATGATCTCAAAATAGTAGGTTTTTACTGATTAGGTAAATGTCTATTTAAGTGGGATCATTCCATTTTTTACTAATTAAAATTCTATTTTTAATTTAGCCGGAAATTTCAAAAACTAGCCGAAAGAAAATCGGCTAGCTGTACGAAACAAGAACGGCTGAGTGTCCGAATGACGTCGGCGTTTGCACATAATCTTATTACTTATTTTATTAGAGGTTCATATTTTTTATCTGTTAAAAGTTTTAAAAATGCCATAAGCGCATCTATATCTTCATCACTTTGTTCTTGTGCGCTTAATAATACTGGGTCTATATTTCCCTGAACTATCACTTCTCCTTTTCCCCATGGCTTTTTTGTTTCTGGATTATTTACTCTTTTGGGATTATTGTGTTTGTCATAAAATTCTAATACTGTTCTTAGGTTTTTAAAAACTCCATTATGCATATATGGAGCTGTAAGAACTATATTTCTTAAAGTAGGTGTTCTAAATTTTCCTTTTTGAGCTTCTTCTTTTACTGTTTTATATAAACCTAAGTCAGGTTCTTCATTGTTTCTAAGTTTCTGTAATTTTTTATTTGCTGGTAGTTCTAAATTTCTATAAAAGTTTAAAGTAAAAAAGTCTTTTTCCTCTCCATCGTTAGAACTATGACAAGAAGAACAAGAACCTGTTTCAAAAAATATCTCTCTCCCTTTTTCTTCTAAAGTACTCAGTGTATATTCATCTTTTAAGTATCTGTCATATTTTGAGTTAAAAGGAGAAAACTCATCTGTTTGCTCATATATTGAAATAGCAAGGGCAAGAGAATCAAATATTTCTTCATTTGTTTTTTTAGTTGGATATAAAATATCAAGTACTTCCTTATACGAGCTATTTTCTTCTAATCTTGAGATTAAAGTTTCTAAATCTTTTATATTCATTTCAATTGGATTTAAAAAAGGATGTTTTGCTTGATCTCTAGCATTTTCAGCTCTTCCATCCCAAAATAATCCACCAAAATAATTATCAAGTCCATCTTTGTTTAGAGAAATAGTGTCAAAACTTATATAAGCTACACTAGGAGTATTTCTATTCCCTATGCTTATTTTATCATCACCTAAAGATGCCATTTTTTGTGTAATATTTTCTCTACTATCAATAAATGCAATCTTTGAATCATGACAAGTAGCACAAGACATAGTTCTATTATTTGATAAATGCTTATCAAAAAATAAGGATTTTCCTAGTTTTACTTCGAGTTCGTCTTTTGTTATTTTGTTATTTTTAAACAAGAGTAAGTCTTTTTCTAAACCTTCTTTTTGCTTTTTCCTCTCTATTTCGATAGCAGTTTTTTTTAACTCTTCTTTAGTTAATTTTTCATATTTAATTTTACTTTCATCATCTACATTTTTTATGTCTTCTCTTATTGCAATAGCTAAAGCTTTTCTTAACTCTTCATCTTTTAAGTCATCAGCATTAACAGAGTCAATCTTTTCTAAGATTTTTTTAATAGAGTCATCGTTGATTACAGTTAATAAATTATCTTTAGTAGTAGTTGGTACAAAAACAGTTGTTAGATCTTGATTTTTTGCTTTTAAAGCTTCCATCATCTTTTGAATTTTAAATGATGTTTTATATGCTTCAGGTTTTGTATCAATATTTTTTATAAAATCTGTATATAAATCTTCTTTTGCTATAGCAAAAATATCTATTACTTTTTGTTCATTTCCTAAAACACTTACTAAAGTAGATACAGGAGTAAGGTTTAAAGCTGTATCTATTTTTCTATCCATTGTAGTTTTTAGCATTTCAATTGTACTATTTGAATCAGTATCTATACCATTTTGTGCTATTATTTCAAGTTTTGAACTTAGGTATTTATCTTCTATTTCTAAGTTACAATCTCCTGTAATATTTGTAGTACAAGTAGGTTCACCTTCATCTTTTACATTGTTTTTATTTAAATCTACAAAAACTTCTGCATCTTTTACATAACCATCTTGTACTTGTATTTTTAATGTGCTTTTTGTATTTTCTTTATTGTTGTTATTTCCATTACTACAAGCTGTAAAAATTATAGTAATGCACACACAGGAAATCGTAGATTTGATATATTTTAGGGTCATTGTTTTACCTTATAAATGAGATAAGAAGAGAAAAGTCTCTTCTTATTTTTGATTTATTGTGATATTTACTTTGATAGTAATATCTTTTGTTATTGTTTCTGTTAAATCACCTTTTTTCAAAGTAATTGTTAGTGTACCTGATTTGCTTTTTGTTGTTTCATTTTGTTCTATACCAAATGGAGGTTCTATTATAGAGTTGTTTGATCTACTTTCTAGAAATTGTAAGGTTATAGGATCAATTTCATCTTTAAATTCATTTGATAGGGTATATGTAATATCTATACCATGAATGCTCTCAGGTGCATTAATAATATTAGTAGCTTTTTGAGTGTAAGCTACAAATTTATCCATTGGGCTTATTTCTTTGAATACTTCAAAGTTTATGTCTTTTAAATCTTTTGCAACATTTTTGAAAATATTTTTACTAAGTAGTTCGAAGTATTCTTTATCACTTAATGTTTCATCTGTTATTTTAACTGTACTAAATGTTTGTTTTGAGCTAAATACTAAAGTATCATTATCCAAGAATTTTACTAGAGTGTTATCTTCAAGTGGATTTACGAAAATACTAGTTTTTAATTTCATATTATCAAAATCACTTATATCATAAATATCAACTGTGCTTAATTCACTAGTTTTTTGATCAAAATTAGGATTTTTTGCTTGTGAATAAGTATTTCTCTTTCCTACAGCTAAAAGCTTTCCATCAGGGCTTACATCTTTGTATCCTAGTAAACTAGATGGAATATCTTTACATATAATGCTAGCATTTTCTTGTGTTAAATCACTACTTTTACATATTTGTTCTTTACTTGCAAGGTATAAATGATCATCTACTATTTTAAATAAATTTTTATTACTTTCATCTGCTTTAAAATAGTCGATTCCATTGCTAGTATTATCTTTTATTAATATTTCTGTTTCTACTCCTGTATCATCTAAGTTTTTGATATAAACTTTATTGAAATCTCTAGTATCTGCTTCTTTTAAATATACCATTTTATTGTTATAAACTGTAAAGTCATATAAGTTTTTACCAAAATTTGTATAGTCTTTTCCTTCTGTTAAGTTTTTAGCTGTAGTTCCTAAAGAATTGTTTAAAAGTAAATATATTTTATCTGTAGATAGTTTAAATTTATCAAAGCTTTTTTTGATATCCCTATCTTTAGGAGGAACTTTAACTGAACCATCTAAATCATCTAAATCAATTTTATAAATACCTCTTGATGGCTTATTTCTTGAAGAACCATTAATTGATAAATATAAGTCATCACCATCAGTTTCAATTTGCTTAATTTTAGGATAAGAAGTAAGTCCCATAAATGATTTATATTTTGAATAGTCATAATATTTTGTAGTTATTGCACCTGTTGTTGGGTTTACTAAAAATAAGATATTATTATCTAAAGTTATAAGTAAGTCATTTTTATAATTCATAGCATCTATTATAATGCTTTCTTTTGCTTTAATTTTATTGTCTTCTTCTGTATAGTTAATATCTGCAATTTTTTCTTTTAAAGAAATATTATTTAAAATATAATTATGAGTAATTTTTGGTAAATTTTTTAGTGTGTCTGTTACTAATTTTTCATTTATATCAGATAATTTAGTATCGTCTTTGATAAGTTTTTCTGCTAATATTTCAAGGTCTTTTTGTGATAAATCATTTTTTGATTTTTTAAGATTTATTTTAATAGCATCTTTTTTTAAGACTTCTTCTGTTAATTCTTTATCCTCAATTTTATCTGCATCTGCTACATTTTTTATGTCTTCTCTTATTACAATAGCTAAAGCTTTTCTTAGTTCTTCTTTTTTTAAAATGTTAGCATCAAGTTTGTCAATTTTTTTTGATATTTTTGTAATAGCTTCATTATTTATTATGTCAAACAGAGTTGTTTCGTTTGTAGCAGCTGTAAAATCAGTTTTAATTTCTTCTAAATCTTTATTGTCTTTTTTTAGAGCTTCCATAATCTTTTGAATTTTAAATGATGTTTTATATGCTTCAGGTTTTGTATCAATATTTTTTATAAAATCTGTATATAAATCTTCTTTTGCTATAGCAAAAATATCTATTACTTTTTGTTCATTTCCTAAAACACTTACTAAAGTAGATACAGGAGTAAGGTTTAAAGCTGTATCTATTTTTCTATCCATTGTAGTTTTTAGCATTTCAATTGTACTATTTGAATCAGTATCTATACCATTTTGTGCTATTATTTCAAGTTTTGAACTTAGGTATTTATCTTCTATTTCTAAGTTACAATCTCCTGTAATATTTGTAGTACAAGTAGGTTCACCTTCATCTTTTACATTGTTTTTATTTAAATCTACAAAAACTTCTGCATTTTTTACATAACCATCTTGTACTTGTATTTTTAATGTACTTTTTGTTGGTTCTGTGGGTTCTGGTTTTGTTGAATTACTACTATCCTCTCCCCCGCAAGCTGTAAGTAAGCTACTTAACAAAATACTTGTAAGACTTAATTTTACATATTGTTTCTTTGTCATTTCTTTCCTTTTTAGCATTAATAATTTGATTTTTATTGATAATATCCACTTATTAATACTTATTGATACTAATTATCATTAATTGGATACTATCAAATAAAAACTTAAGATATTATTAACCCTAATCATTCCATAAAGACTTTCCAAAATTTAAACCTGAAGTGCAATTTTTGAATATTAGAAAATAAAAGATTGTAATTTTAGATTTGAAGAGGTTAAATGTTAAAATCTTTCTTCAATTCTAAGCACAGAATATAAGGAAGTAAAGATGTGTTATAAACATTTAACCATAGAAGAAATGAAGGGTAAGCTAAATTCATACTTTGTTTTATCCCTGCCTATAATAACTCCAACTCTATCAGCATTATCATTTAGCTTAGGAACAAAGTAAGTAACGGTCAATTCTAGTAAGTTGTTTTCATCTCTTGCGAACAATAAAACCAAAGAATTATATCATCTGCTACTTCGTTTACCTCCAATTACTTGTTATGTGTGGAACTTCAATTATAAACTGAAACTCCTGCTGTCCTATTCTAAAAGAACTGTAAATTTATATGAAACTTAAAAAAGAATATGAATTTACTTTTGCATATCTATTATTTTATTTTTCCATTTCTTTACAATATCCTGCCATTCTTTTATACAAGGACTTCTATTGATATAAAAACTATCAATACCTATATCTAATATAATTATAAATATTTCAGAATCAATAATATTAGATTTATACTCTATAATTAAATCATTTCTAATTTCAGAATAATATATTTTTAGTTTTTTAACAGCCTTATCAATATCAATAAAACTAATATTATGTTCAATACACAAGTCAAAATTATCATTTGCACCTCGAATCATTTGAGGCATATCGGGAAAATTTAATGAAATAAAAGCTTTAAAACTTTCAATATTAAAATCTTGTGATAAATCAAAACCATCTTTACTTAATATACTTTCTTTCAGATTTGACTTATACTCATTTATTCCAATTCTCAACTCTTCAAATTTTGCACTTAATCTAAATAATTTTCTTTGAAATTTGTCGGGAACTTGAGCATCACTTTTATAATTAAGCTTATGTTCAACTTCAGCCCATGCATGCATTAAGACAGTTCTAACTTGTATTTCTGCTTTAAAGTTCGCTAACCTTCTATAATTTGGGGTAACAATCCATTCATTTTTAATTTTAATAATCTAATGTTTAGACCTATAAGCAAATTCCTTTAATCCTAGTAAATCCGATTTATCTTGTTCTTCTAGTACATTAAATTCATCATTTATAATTAAATTAATTTTTTCAATATCTGATGTGTAATAACAAATTATCCTAAGACCACATAAATCTTCTGTATCTTCAAATGGATTATGGTATTTCTTTTTTTTCAATTTTTGATAAAATGAATCAAATTTTTTAACTCTATAATAAATATCAAGAAAAGGTATATCATTATCATTTAAGAAAATCTTTAATGCTTCAACTAGATTCTGTCCTAATTTATTATATTCACCTTTTAATTTATGAAATTCTAAACTTAATTTATTTTTGTCCACTTATTTATTCCTTAATTAATATTATATAACTGCTGCTTTTAGAAAAAGATTCTTTTTAGTTTAGTACATCTCTCACAACAGACTAGAACTCTTACTTTCTTGTTACGACCTGTCTTTCTACTATTTTATTACAATCTCATTTATCATAACTATATAAACTTTTTATAACATCATTCAGAAACTATCATTTAGCATAGGCACATAACGGCAGAACTGAAAGACAAGTTACCCTTTAAAGAACTCATTTAGTCTTTTTTATAACCACCAAATGATAGCTTTTAGAGGCTTAAAAATCCGATGGTAACTTTGTTTTTTTCTGTGTTTTGTTGTGGTAACAATACCATTAATGTTTAATTTTTCTTGTTCTTCTATTTGGATTACTTGATATATAAAATAACTCTGGAAATAAATATTTTAATGAAATTGTATAATGTTCAGGTAAGTCATCCATCATATATTTTCTTGAATATTGTATATTATTTATAAACTTATTTATTTTACCTTCTTTATTTTCATATAATGAAAGTATATAGTTTGATTTACCATAATAATCAATAGCTCTGATGATAATATCTGCATATTGATTATTTTTTTGTATTGGATTAAAAATTACTCCTAAAATTTGTTTAATTCTATTATTCCTATTTTTTACACTATCAAATGTA
>JABSON010000013.1 GCA_013215915.1 Campylobacteraceae bacterium
TCTATACTTCTCTTTAATATTTTTATTGTACAGTTCTTTAATAATATTGATAACTTTATATCAAATTCTTATTGATAATTACCAAATGTTACTTCTTTATCATTAGATTTTTTTCTTTTAAGGCCATTTTGATGTCCTCTATAATAAGCATAATGGTAAACTAATCTAAATATTAATGATTTAAAAAACCCCAATACATCAAAATATTTTAAATGAAAAATAAAATCATGATAAACTGAAGTGCCATAATTTTTAATCATTGTAAAAATATTTAATTCTATATTAAAAATATATACATCCGCTTCACCTTCAACATATTTTCTATTAAACAGTTGTTTGAAATTATAATTGTGAGAGTGCATTACCAAAGCATCTTTTACATATTGAACGTGATATCCTTTCTTTTTGATATCTATTGCCCATTTTGTATCCTCAGAAGCCCACGATTGGGTATAAAAAGGAACTTCCCTCCAAACCTCTTTTTTAATTGCAGCAAGAGGAAGAGAAAAGTGCATCCATTCTGGTTTTTCTCCCATAGGAAAAGATACTTCATAATCTCTTCTAACACAAGATGTTGCTTCGGGACGGCAAATTTGTCTTGCAAATACTGCGTGTATATTTTCAAGCTCAAGGGCATCCAATAAAAGCTGTAATGTATTTGTAAGTAGCATAACACAGTCTGAATTTAGAAAAACAATAACATCTGTATCACACTGTTCTAAAACATAATTTATAACTTTTCCTGGATGATAATCTTGGGCTTTTATTTTTATAAGAGTATGTTTATATTTAGAGCATTTTACCAAGGTATCATCCTTTGAGCCTGAATCAACAATAATCAAATCAAAATGTCTAAATGTTTGTGAAAATAGGGCTTTTAGTGTTTGATCAATTATAATTGATGAATCTTTCGTTCTAATTATTATTGAAACGTGTTTATTAAACATGATTTAGTCCTTTTTGAGTTAATAGATCGCTCATATGTATATTCTCACAGCTTGATATATATGCAAGTATTTCATCTACTTTTTCAAATTTATCACACAAGTACATTGTGATTGGATGGATGATAACATTGGACAGTAGCCCTTTTTCTTCATTATCTTTTAATTGTTCTAAAACCATTTTTGTCCACTCTTTAATATGATAAGAATTTGGACCAAAATCATCACTCCACTTATACCTTTTTTGCCAGGATTTAATCCACTGGGGAGTTCGTTCTGCATGAATTAAATGTTCATGGTCTGGAATAATATTTATAGGTAAATTATATAATCCTGTTTTATGTTGTTGAAGTCCATATGAACTTTTTGAAACACCATCGGAGCATATTTTTATTCCTTCTTTAAAAAGAACTTCTTCTGTATTGATTCCATGCATATACATGTGATTTCTCCACACCTTAATAGTTTTTCCAGACATTTTGTAAATTATATCCATAGTTTTGAAAACATCTCTTTTTTGAATCCATTTTGGACCATTGTAATTTTTTGTCAATTTATTCCAAACACGATGAAATAATTCACATTCAAATGCATCATAATTATGTCCTCCTGTTTCAATCAAGGGATTGAATATAACTTTAGAGACATCGTCAAATTCTTCCAAAAAAGATTTTCCTGTTATAAAAAGTGTCATTTTAACCTTGTGTTTTTCCAATCGTTTTAAAAAAGCTTGTGCTGTTTGTATTTCAGTGATATCACAATGTTTTTGATTAAGAGTTTTCAAACTTTTATGATGTAAGTCACCTGTTAAACAAATCATAATAAACCCTTTATAAACCATACTCTTTTAAAGAGAAATTATTGTTTATATATTTTCTCCAATACAAAAGATATTGTTGTTTTAAGACTGTTTTATCAGTAGTTTTAATATTAAAAAAACTATTGAGTAATTCAATATTTTTATCTTGCATTCCAAAAGCCACATATGGAAAAAGTAGTGGAAGTACTCCTCTCTTTCCCAGTATTTTTGCTCTTAATTTATTTTTTAGAGTTAAGTCTTTTATAAAATGATTTGGTAAAAATAAATTGGGAATATTTTTCAAAATCATCTTAATATTTAAGGTATCTAAGAAAGAGTTTGATAATGCAGTTTCAAAGTAACTTTTCCATTTGATATCTTTTTTACCTAAAGATATTGATTCACAGGTTAAATGTATTTGTTTGACTATATCTTTCACACTATTTTGGAATGTAATTAAATCAAGTTGTAAATATTTTTCGTAATTTGGTTCAAATCTAAAATCCATTGCATCATTGTACATTTTCTTAAATGTATCATCTACGTTGTTTTGTTTTGACATACGTATTTTTTTTTCAACATAAGAGTAATGATAATCACCATAATAATATAAAAGAGCATCTCCATATCCTATGATTGCTTTCACACAATGTTTAATTATTGTTTTTAGGTCTTTTATTGTACGGTTTTTTTTTGCAAGTATTAAATCATTTATGATAAGAAGGGTTCCTCTATTTACCATCAAGTTCCGTATATCCCAATTTGGTATATTTTCAATATCAAAACGTTTCATACGCGTAAAAAAAGAGAAGTCACCATTAATTACTTTATGTCCATATTTCATATCATAAGTGATGACCAAAGGTTCACATATTTTTAATGTAAATTCACAGATAATTGAGAGATCAAAATCTATGTTAACACGCTTGCAATGAGTTGTGATTATTGAATTGATGTTATTTTTAAGTTGTATCTTTTTTGTTTTTCCAATATTTTTTGAAACAATCAAAAAGTCCAAATTGTTATGAGGGAATTCAATATTATTTATTTTTATTACACCTCCTTCTCCTCTTCCATAACCTCCAATTAAAATTACACATGTATAGGATTTTAAATCAATAACATTTTCAATATCACTAGATATATCGTTTAATAGACTTGTCATTTTCTCTTCAAAATGTGGACTTCCTTTGAAGCTTAATTTTCCAAAAGATTTCATTTTAAACTCCTTTTGTTTTTTGACTAAACATCGCAATTAAATTATCTATATGGGTTTGACTTTTAAAGTCATGTAATGTACTTTTAAAAGCATTGTGACAAAAAACTTGATGCAAGGTTTCATTTGAAATTAGTTTATTTATCTTAAAAGCCAAGTCAATAGAATTGTTTGATTCAAAAAGATAACCATTTTTACCATCGCTCAACCACTCTTTTATTGCTCCCTCATTAGCTGCAATAACTGGAAGTCCAGCTTTTAAAGCTTCAACACCTGATAAGTTAAATGTTTCAGGAATTCTACTTGGTACAATTAAACAATATGCATTTTGATAATAAAATGACAATTCTTCATGTTGAACGTAGCCTACAAATTCTACTCTATTTTGTAAGTTTAATTTTTCTGAATACTGTTTAAGAAATTCTTCTTGAACACCTTTTCCTACAATTTTTAAGGAATATGATTTATCAATAGCAGTCATTGCATCTAATAAAATATCTATACCTTTTCCTGTTAATAATTGTCCTACATATAACAATATTTTATTGTTGCTACGATTCACATTCTTTTTATATTCAATATTGTCATTTGCATATAAAGGATTAATAATTATTTTTGATTCATCAAAATGATGAAGTTTTAAATGTTCTTTCATATAGTTGGAACCAACAACAAAACCGTCTAAAAGTTTGTTGATATTTTGAAGTTTTTGAAGTTTTCCAAGACTTGCTATTTTAAAACCATTTTGAGTTTTATTGATAAATCCCAAACAAGTATAACAGTCAAAACCTGTTTTACAAGTGCAGGTTTTTTTACTCAAAGTTTTGTATTTATGTTCTCTTAAACAAAATAATTTATGATCATGATAAAATCTTATTTTTATAACCTTGCATTTCATAATCTCTTTATAAGCATCAAAATCATGCAACTGGTGTATATATAAAATATCGGGATTAATATTTTCTATTTGTTCTTTGACACAAACTAGAGGAAAAGCACTATGAAATATATTAAGGAATTCACTTTCTACTTCAATGTTTGGGTCATAAAGAAGAGAGGATTTTATTCCTTTATTATTTAAATGCTTTACTGTATTATAAATATATTGTTCAGCACCACCACCTCTTGAAGCTTTATTGTTTATCCATAAAATATGCATCCCAAACTCCTTTATTTTAATACAAAATATTAACGTTTTTTTATGCAAATAGATTGCAAATACTTATCCGTTATTTTCTACTAAGAAGTTGTCTGTATATTGAGTTTATTCGAGCGTTAATAATGTCGGTATCAAATGTCATAACAGTTTTTTTCGCATTTTTAATTAAGGTGTTTTGTAGCGATTTGTCTTTTATCAAAGAAAGTAGATTTTTCTCCAAAGATTCAATTGAGTTATTTTCAAAAATCAATGCATCTTTTTTATCTTCAATACTATTACAAACTCCAGCTACTTCGCTTACAATCACTGGAAGGGAACTGGCCCAGGCTTCAAGCACGACAATTCCAAAAGGTTCGTGACTTGAAGGAAGTACTAATACATTTGAGTTTAAATAAACATCGATTAACTCTTTTGATTCTGGTTTGATATGAGTAATGAATGTGATATGTTTTTCTAAAGAGTTCATATAAATATATTCTTGTATTTTCTTATAATATTCAATATCAGTAATATTTCCTACGAACAATATATGAATATTTTCATGTTCATTTTTTATCTTCTTCAATACTTCCAAAAGTAACAATTGATTTTTTTGTTTATCAATTCTAGCACTAACTAAACAAATAAACGCATTTTTATGCAAATCATATTTTTTTCGTAAGTTTTGATTTTTAGGTTTTGAAAATATAGAAACATCAACACTATTTGGTAGTAAAAAAATATTTTTATTATTCTCCTTTTCTTTGATCTTTTCATACTCTTTTTTATTCAAACATATAACTGCATTTGAATCTTTTATAACTCTTCTAGATCCTAGTAAAAAACCTAAAGTTTTGCCCCATTCAAAACTATTTCTAAAATAATTCTTATTTGTTTCTATTACATTTCGATTATAGATACCTCCATGAATTGAAACAATATAAGGTATATTCCGTAGTTTACAAACAATTCTTGCAATTGAGCCTATTCTTTTAAATGTATGCAGATGTATCAAGTCGATATTTTTTTTAAACAATAAAGAAAATAATAAAGAAAAAGAAAATACATTTCCACCAATAAGATTTAATTTTTCTTTAATTCTTTTGCTTAAATTTATATATGGATAAAAATATGAGAATCTTCTGATCTTAATTCCCTGTATATTTTCTTTTTCTTTACTGTTTAATATTTTTGTAGTATATACTTGGGAATTAATATGGAATTTTTTTAATCCTTTAGCATAAGATAAAATCACATTTTCAGTTCCACCCCAATGTGTTTGTGTAAAACGTCTGGGAATATGAATGACATTTATTTTTTTTACTTTTAGATTTTTTATGAAAGCATATAGTTTTTTTGAAACTTCTTCTTGTGAATGTTTTTTAACAACATAAGAATAAGCCTTTATTCCAGTTTCCTTACATTCATTTTTATTAAGTGCTAGTTCAATAAATTTTAAAGCAATATTTTTTGCTTTATCTTCAATAAAAATGCAATCTTTCATATCTAATCCCTCAACACCAATAGTAGTTGTCAAAACAACTTTTTTTAAGTAAGCTGCTTCAAGTATTCTTGTCAATGTTCCAGATGCGATTACAAGAGGCAAAAAAACAAATTCACTTGCTTTGATATAAGCAGTTAAATCATCTACTTCTCCAATAACCTCAATATTTTCATATGATTTATTATATAAGCTGGTTTTATTTCTTCCTATAACCAGAATTTTTATATTTTCTTTAATCAAAAAATCTTTTATCAATGGATAAATCTTGTCTCTTAAAAATGTATAAGCACTAATATTAACTGTTGAGTTCAACATACCGTAAAATAGAATAAACCTATTTTTATTTTTACATTTTTTGTCACTTGTAAGTTCATAAAAGACATTGGGTAATACTTTGTGATTATTAATGTTTTGTAGCTTATATTTATTTTTTACCAGATTGATTTCTTTTTCATTGGTATAAAAAAATGTAAAATTATTTTTTAAAAATCTTTTTTCAAAATAATATAATTTAAAATATTCAATTAAATAATATCTATTTTTTAAACTTTTATTATTTATCCATGAGTCATAACATATTCGAGAACTTAACATATCCACATCAATGATTATATTTGAAAAAGGTAGATTTTTTTTTGCAATATTTGCTAAGATTGCAGTTGAATTAAACTTAAAAACTAGCAAATCATATTGATTTAATCGTAGTATTTTTTTAAAGTAATCTATTTGTTTTTTATCAAAACTGTGGATTGATTGTGGTAAATAAAAAGATTCTTTTTTACTTTTAATTATATACATTTTATTGATTTCATGTTTTTTTAAAATTTTACTCTCATACTCTTTATCTTCAATGAGCAGTATATCCGTATCATATTTCAGGCATAAAGATTTGAATAAAAATTTACTTCTATTTTTGTCCCCACCATAAAGTCCTAAAAAAGGTGTATCTATGTATAAAACTTTTTGTTTTTCAGTTTTCATTTGTACTTCTTTGTTTTAATAATTTAGAAATATTTTTTTCAAGGAATGTTTGTTTTGTTTTTACTCGAACATCTTCAACAAGCCAATTCATTTGACACTCTTGTGTATCAAGACGATTTCCATCTAAGGATATAATAGAATTTGAAAAAATGATTTTATTCTCTATCGAGGCAGGAAAAACGATTTTTTTATAGTCATCAATAATAGATTTTTTTAATAAAACATTTTTTTTGATATGACAATTCGATCGAATCACACAAGGTCCTATGATAGTTACACCTTCATCTATTTTTGTTGAAGAACCTATAAAAACAGGAGGAGTAATATTAACTTTGTCAAAATCAACTTTTACATTTAAACCGACAAAAATTCCTTTTTTTATCTCTTGTTCAAATATCTTATAATTTTTTATTTCTCCTTTCAATATTGCGCTTGTCGCATAATAAAAGTCATTAATATTACCAATATCTATCCACTCATAAGGAATCGTTATACCATACACCTTTAATTTCTTAGAAACAAGGATAGGAAGTAATTCACTTCCTATATCGTATTTAACACCTGAGGGTATAAAATTGAAAATTTCTGGTTCAAAAACATATATTCCCGTATTTGCCAATGTAGAGGAGGCATCTTCTCTCTTAGGTTTTTCTTGAAAAGAGACTATTTTATTATTTTTATCTAGTTTCACGATGCCATATTTATGTACATCTTTTTTAGAGACGTTTTTAAGGGCAATTGTAACAAGTGCTTTTTTTTCTTTGTGTATTTTGATTACTTTTTTTATATCTAAATCAATTAAAGCATCTGCGCATAATACTAAAAATGTATCATCAAAAAATGCATTATCCTCTTGAATCTTTTTCATTCCTCCTGCACTTCCTAGTGCGTGGGGAATTAATTCTTTTTTTACTTTTTCACCCTCAAAAGAGTAAGCAATATGAACGCCTAATCTGCTGCCATTTCCAAAATATTGTTCAATTTGTGTAGAGAGATAACTTGTATTTATTATGATTTGTGTTATTCCATTGTTTTTTAAATGTTCAATAATTGATTCTAAAACAGGTTTTTGAAGAAGTTGAATCATTGGTTTTGGAATATCATTTGTAATTGGTTGAACCCTTACTCCTCTGCCTGCAGCTAAAATCATTGCTTTCATCTAAAATCCTTTATCCTATTCGTTTATAATCATCTTTATATCTTACAATATCATCTTCTCCGAGGTAATCTCCCACTTGAACTTCTACTAAGAGTAAATTGATTTTCCCTTTATTTGACAATCTATGTTTAGTACCCAAAGGAATAAAAACAGATTCATTTACATGCACAAGCTTTTTAATTTTTCCTATAGTAACAGTAGCTGTTCCTTTCAATACAATCCAGTGTTCACTTCTATGATAATGTTTTTGTAAAGAGAGCCGATGTTTTGGTTTTACTAAAATAGTTTTAAATTTATAATTGTCTTTACTTTCTAGTAAATTATAAGTACCCCATGGTCTGTGTACCAAGGGATATTCTTGCGTTATAGATGATCCCTCAATATTCAATTTTTTCACAACATCTTTTACATCTTCACTTTTTCCTTTTTTTGCTATTAACAAAGCATCACGGGTATCAATAACTATCAAATCATCAACATTTAAAAGTACTACTTTTTTATTGTTTGCAATTACCAAATTAGTTGAAGAGTTGATCAATAATGGTTTTTCATTTTTATAAGTAATTGCATTTGTTTTTTCTTTTGGCAATTCATCATAAATGGCATCAAAACTACCTACATCATTCCAGTAGAATTTCGATCTGACCATTTTTAATTTATAAGAGTTTTCCATAACCGCACAATCAATACTAATATCTGGAATATCTTTCATTAATTCACTGTTTAATAATAATGGTTTTGATTTTGATACACTTTTAAATGCATACATACACATCTCATAAACATCTAAAGCGTGTTCTATCGCTTCACTTAATAAATGTTTTGCTTTAAAACAAAACATTCCGCTATTCCAGAAATATCCCGCAAGTTTATATTCATTTGCTTTATCAAGATTAGGTTTTTCATAAAATTTTTCCACATCTTCGTTATGTGCTTTGATATAACCATAGGCAGTGTTCGCGGATAATGCTTTTATTCCAAAAATACTTATATAATCTTCTTTTGAATTTAGAATGGCTTTATTTACTGCTTTTTTATAATCTTTTTCTCCTTTAATTGTGTGGTCACATGGAGTTACTAAAAGAACTTCATTCTTATCTAGATATAAACTGGCTATTATAATTGCAGCAGCTGTATTTCTTCCAATAGATTCTAGAATAAATTCAACATCTAAATCCAATGAGAATTCATTTATAAGTTGATTAATCTGTTCTTTTGCAATAAAATAATTTTGCTCATTACAGACTATTAAAAACTTATTTGTAAAGATTTTATTTCTTAAAATTGTATCTTGAAATAAAGAGTAGTTAGATGTAATTTTTATGAATTGTTTAGGCATATGGCTTCTTGAAATGGGCCAAAGTCTTGTACCATTTCCACCAGATAAGATTACATTTGTCATTTTGCACCTCCAAATAAGTTAAACGACTTATGTTTAAAAGTTTTCCATAAGAAGTTGCAAATAAAATGCAGAATAAAAAAGTAAATAAATGAATAAGATTCTTAAATCTTATAGAAATTTACTGATAAGGATTGTAGTATCATCATTTTTTTCTTTTTCTTGTATAAAATTTTTCAAGGATAATGTTATACAGTTTAAAAGTTCAGATGCACTTGTATGAGTATTTTGTTTAATTGTTTGTATGAGTCTATCTAGGCCATACATTTCTCCTTTTTCATTGATTGCTTCGCTTAAACCATCTGTATATAAAACCATGAAATCATTTTGAGAAATATGTTTTTCAGTAACTTGATATTTACTTGTCTCAAATATTCCCAAAGGAATAGATACAGAACTTAAATTCTCTAAAGAGTTTTTTTTTGAATTAAAATATAAAATATCATTGTGTCCAGCTCCAATATAAGTGATTCTATTTTGTTTTTCATAAAACTTGATAAAAAATGCGGTAATAAAAAAACTATTATTTTTTGCATCTGAGCAGACCATATTATTGATATGTTCAACTTGCTCTTGAAAATAAGATGATGTTGATAGAACGGCTCTGCATATACCTCTAAAACTACTCATATTAATGGCTGGTCCAATGCCATGTCCTGATACATCTGCTATTACTATATTAATTGCGCCATCACTCGAAAAGAAAAAATCATAATAATCTCCACCAACAAATTGAGCTGCCTCAAAATGAGTTGCAAGCTCCATCTTATTATTGTTTGGTATTTCTTTTGGCAAAAAGTTTTGCTGGACTGATTGTGCTATCTTCATTTCTTCTTTTAAATAGTTTGCTTTTTTAACTTCTTCTAATGTTTTCAATAAAATAATATTCTTTTCTTTTAACTGTTTTGTTCTTTGGTTGACTAAATCTTCTAAGTTTGTTTTATATTGTTTATTCTCTCTCGTATATTTTATTTGCATTAATATTTTATGAAGGACATCAAAAAGTTTATCTCTATCAATGGGTTTAAAAATAAAACCGTCAACACCCAATTCTATTGCTTGTGTTAAAAAGTTTATATCAGAATAAGAAGATAAGAATATGACTCTTTGAGATTTATATACTTGTTTTATTGAAATAATCATTTCAAGTCCATTGAGTTTTGCCATAACAATGTCAGTAATAACCAAATCAAATTTGTGTTTCATATATAAAGCTAAACCATCTTGTCCATTTGAAGCAGTATAAACTTCTTTAAATATTCTTTTAAATAACTCACACGTTTTTTCTCGAGCTAGATCATTATCTTCCACATATAAAACTGTGATATCATTCGCTAATTCTCTTAGTTTATTTAAATCTTGCATAATAAACACCTCTTATTTGTATTTTATAACTAAGGTTACACTATTTTTATTAAATATCACTTCATCGCAGAAGTGTTTCATAAGCATTATTCCACGCCTTGATTCTTTTAAAATATCTTCTTTACCAATTCTTGATATATCATAGTATTGGTTTTCTTGCATTATTCCTTCTCCTTCATCTTCAATGATAATCTTTATTCTACCATTGCGATAATAAGAAATATTAACAAACTTATTTTCATCAAATTTATTGCCGTGTATAATTGCATTTGTGATTGCTTCTTGAAGACCCAATATTAAACTTTGATATTTTCTCTCACTTGAAAATAATGATTTTAAGTCAGATTCAATCCACTCCATTACTTTTTTTATATTATTAAGATTACTTTGTATTGTCATTTTGGAAGTAAACTTTTTCATAGTTTTCACCGTAGGTTTATGAACGTATCAAGTTTAGTGACATTAAATATCTCTTGTATAAAAGTACCACTATTTATAATAGTCAAATTTTGATCTTTTTCCAGTAGTTTTTTATATATATTTATAATCATGGCCAAACCAGAACTGTCTATAAAATTTATCGAAGTAAAGTCAAGTTCAAGTTCTTTTACATTGCTTTTTTGAATTTCAAGAACATAAGGGCACAGTAAGCTTTGTATCTCTTTTAAATTCGTAGCATCAATTCTATCATCATCAATAAATATTATTTGTACCTGAGAGCTAGATTTTTTAATATCTAAATTCATTGTTAAACTCCTAAATGTTATATAAATAGACTAAAACAATTATACATTAATTATATTTAATAATTTTTTTTTTGTCAAAAAATATTCTTTTATAACATTTTTTACTTTCTTCTTACTCTTTTTATTTAAACAACATATATAATAAACAAAACAATATAATAGGATAGACATGATTCCATAAAGTATTAGACCTATAAATGATACTTTTCCAAAGAATTGAGATAAATAGAATAAAATACCATAAACAATCAAACCTGTAAAAATATTTTTACAAATAGCTTGTTTTAAATATTCAAAGATAGAGATTCCTGAAAATTTACATGAAATAGGAATATTATAGACAATAGCCAAAACTATATTTGGTATTAATGTTCCTATAGCAACTCCAATTATTGAATAGAATTGAATTAAGTAAATGCTTAAGAATAAATTCATAAATGCTTCAATAATAGCTACTGCTGTTAACTGTTTGTGTTTGTTACACATCAATAGTACTTGCACAGTGCTACTTCTTAATGTAACTAATATATACATGGAAACTAATAGTATTTTTGCAGTTAATATCACATCACTATTATTAATTTGTAACCAAATAAATAAAAGGTCTTCAATAAATAAAAAGGAAGGAACAATTAACATAGTAGAAATGAAACTTACAATTTGATTGGACTGTAATAAGACTTTTGAAAGTTTGTCATTATTTGAAGAGGTAAAAAGAGCGGCACTAATAGGGCCAATTATATCATGTATTTGTGTTGAAAATTGTCTGAATAATTCGCTTATTCTTGAAATAATTTGATAAAAGCCAACTAATGTAACTGTTGAAAATATTGATATCACAATTTGATCTGTTTTAAAAATAATCAAATTTGAAAACATCACTATATAAGCAAAAAATGAAAAACTCATTACTTCTTTTACTTTATCTTTTTGAAATAAAGTTATTGATATTTTTAAAGAAGGAATCTTTTTATATACATATATGGTCATAAAGATATTTGCTAATAATTGTACAATAATGGCTCCAACAGCCATAAGCATAAGAGAAGAATATACGGAAACACAAAGGTAAATAATAATAAAGTTTAATATAATAAAAATCATATCGATATTATTTCTTAATGGTATTTCTCTTAGTCCTCTTAATATCTCTTTAAAAAAGCCAAAAGGGAAAATAAGAGTTGTTCCAAAACCAAAAATCATAAAAATAATTTTATAATAGTTAATCGATTCATTTGAAGAAAATGCAAATATTTTTTCAAGGTTAATGGCCATAATTAGAGTAAAAATAAAGATGCCTAAAGACAGTATTACATAAGAAAAAAAGATAGTTGAAATTAATTTATTATAGTCTTCCCACTCATTTTTTTCTAAAGCTTCACTGGTTGCTTTTTGTACTGCTGTTCCAAAACCGAAATCTAATAAAACAGAATATCCAAAAATACTCCATAGCAGGGCCCAAAAACCATATTCTTCATTACTTATTCCTAAAAAAATTATTCTAATGAGAAACAAAGAAGCTACTATTTTAAGTATAATCAATATATAATTTGAAACGCTACTTTTTATAAGAATCTCATTAATATTAAGCTTCATAAAATATCCTTTCTTGCAGTCAATACTAAGATATTTTCAACTTCTTTTTTAACAGATAAAAGATTGAACTTTTCAAAAACTTTAATAAAAGCTGCATTTCTTAAGTTCGTATATAAAACAGTATTATTATGTAGTTTAAGTATTTTTCTTGTCAAATCATCAACATCTTCACGTTTAAAGAGTAATCCGTCTTTATTATGTTTGATGATTTCGGCTGGTCCATATGCATTTGTAGCGATAACCACAACACCAGCTGCCATTGCTTCAATAATAACCAAACCAAAAGGTTCTTTCATTCGAGTGGGCATTAACAAGATATCGTATTGTTTATAATATTTATTTATATCATCTTTTTTACCACAAAACTTCACTTCTTTATTCAAATTTAAAGCATTTATTATTCTTTTACATTTATGTATATATACTTCATTCCCTTCACCATATATATGAAACTCAAAATTATTCAGACCTCTGTCTTTTAAATTACTTAAGGCTTTTAAAGCCAAATCTAATCCTTTTGTATAATCAATTCTACCACAAAACATATATCTTATTTTTTGACTCCTGTGACTTTTATTTCTTTCAGATATCTTTACACCATTTGGAATAACATAAGTCTTTTTTGCAAAATACTTCTTTTTCATTTCTTTTTCAATCCACGCAGAGACACAAATAGAAGGTGAGAAATCAACTATGGAACCTACTGTAAAAGGCAAGTAATTTTTAATGCTTCTTTTTAATTTAGCGAAAATTGTATTTTGGAAATAACCCTTCATCCACAAGTCCCCAATTTCAAATACTTTTTTTACATTAAGTCTCTGAACAGCAACCGCAGGTGAAAGTGAAACCAAACGAAGAGACCAAAAATAGACTAAGTCTGGTAAAATCTTTTTTATTAATTTTTGTGTTACCTCATAATTGTAAACTTCAACCTTATGTTTATCAAAAAAAGAAGGGTTTTTATAATTGATATATTTAAATTTTCTGTAAATTGATTCAAACTCAATGCTCTCATTCTTATAATTTCCTGTCAATACATACACTTCGTGCCCACATTTTTTTAAATATTGTACTGTATCAAAACAAGACAATTCGTAGCCACCAATGTAATAGGGAGGGTAATAATTGCTGATAACTAAAATTTTCATTGTTCATCCTTTATTATTTTAGTAAATGCCCTTCAAATAAATCTACTCCTATGAGTGATTTTATATAATATAAAGCCAAAAAGATTGCAAAAACCAAAGATAACGCAACACTTAAAACAAATATTGACGAAATAAACATTACCAAAACTTCCCATATGAAATTTTTATCGAATTGTCTGCTTTTATCTCTTTTTTCATGACCCAAATAAAAAGTGATATAAAAGAGTCTTAAAAACCAAAAACAGATATTCACTTCAATAACTTTTTTAGTCTGTCTTGGAAGGGCAAGTTTAATTAATCTTTTACTTTCTCTTTTTTGTTCATTATTCATACTCTCTTCAATCAAAGGATTTATTTTGGAAAAAATAAAGTTTTCATTAATAGATTTAATTATTGTCGTTTCTTTGTTTGGAGTATGTTCTGAAACTTTTACTGATTTTTCACTTTCGTTTGTTTGTTCTTCTGAAATTATTGTTTGTATATTTGATTCGTTAGATTCAAAAGTTGAATTTTCATTTGTAGTTTTCACTTAAAATCCTTTTTTATTATTATTCTTCTGATTGCTCCAATTATGGCAAATATAAACATCAACTGATAAAAATTATTTGTCTGTTTTAGTACCCACTCCCAAGAAGATTGTAAATAAATACTTAATAATGCACCAATAAGTGCAATGCATATATATCTGTATTTACGCCACTTTCCATGTTTTAATTTCATGTAATTAGACAGGTTTTTAAAATAAAAAAATAGAAGCATAAACATAAACACAGCCATATTTAGCCATCCCGTTTCTGCTGCTATCATTAAATAAATAGTTTCTACTAAACCGCCTTTTTCATCATCATCTATTCTTTGTATATGGCTACCATAAGAATAAGGAGGATTTATTTTTAAGGCGAAATTATTAAGACCTATTCCAAATATTTTCTCATTTGCCATATTCTGTGCAGCTTTTGCTAAAATTAGCCTTACACTAACTGATTCTTTGGGAGCTGTTCTTATCCTTTCCATAATAGTGTCACTTGCTTTAAATAAAACTCCTGTGCCTAAGATCAAAAGTAGACCTGCCACTCCTACTTTTCTCCAAGAGAATTTATGGACATAAGACAGAATAAAGATTATGAAGATAGAAAGACTAAACAAAACCATACCCCCACGAGAAAGAGTGGCTAAAATATCAATAGCACAAGCACCAAATGCAATGGTCCATAAAAAAAGATTAGATCTTTTAGCATTTAACAAATAAGAGAGAAAAAAACTTCCGTAAACAATTAAATACATAACAAGTGAGTTTTGATGTGGAAAAGGTCCTCTTGATTGAAACATTCCTTCTAAGTATTTCTGTTTTAAAACCATAACTGTTATAAAAAATACAATAATACACATGTATTTTAAAAATTCTTCAATATCTTTAAAGGAACGAATTAAATTATAAATGACAAAAAAGTATAAATACATTCGTGTCATTTTCCACAATTCAAAAAATGAATAAATATATATGTCACTGTTTATAATAGAAATACAAGAAAAAGTAAAATAGATAAAATACAAAGAACTGCCAAGAGGTAAGCTCAAAGGATATTTTTCACGTCTGCTCAAAAGAACTAAAAACATTATCATAGCGGTAACATCCACTAAACCTATTTCAAAACCCTTTGATGTCCCTCTATATAACTCCATAGAAAAGAAGTTTATATCTTCAGTACTGGCAGTAAAAAAGAGCAATAAAAACCATAAGAATTTTTCGACTTTAGGAAATTTCTTTGCCATCATAAAACCAATAGGAATACCTAAAAATATTACAATAAAAAATATAATATATTTAAACTCAGACATAATCTACCTTTAAATTACTTTTCTATATTTGATGATAATAGCAGGAATCCCTACCGCCACAGCATACTTTGGAGTGTCTTTTAGTACTACACTGTTTGCACCAATTCTACTATAGTCATCAATAAGAATTTTTCCAAGAACTTTCGCTCCCGTTCCTATTTCCACATAATCGCCTAATGTTGGATTTGAAGTTTCATGTTCTTCTCCTCTATCTCCTAGTGTAACGCCCTGGTGAATAATACAATTACGACCTATGATTGCATATTCTCCAATGACTACACCACTTGGATGAGGAAGGTATAATCCTCCTTGTATTTTTGCACCTTTTGCAATGTCACATCCAAAAAGAACAAAATTAATTGTTGAAATTATTTTGGCCAGTATTCCTAAATGACTTTCTTGTAAAAAACTTGAAATTCGAACTAACACGACAGGGTACATTCTTGGATTTAGCACCATGAAATAATCCTTTAATTCAAGTTTGTCTTTATTCCTAAACATAGAAATATCCTCTTGTATTAATTTAAATAAGCTTTTCATTTTAATTTCCTTCTATTATTTTTTTGACTAAAAATGTATTTAAGACTGCATCTAAACTTGGCATAATCAATGATAAAAGAGTATTCCAGTCACCTAATTTACTTGAAGGTATAAAAACAATATCATTTGGTTTAATTCTAAAATCTATCTGTTTCCCCTCTATCATTTTTTCAAGGTTTGCAATATAAACAATAGGATTGGTTAGATTTCCTCTTATAATTGCGACTTCATTAATGTTTGCATTTGTTTTATATCCTTTTGCATATGTTATTAATTGAATCAATGTCATTTTTTCTTTGAAACCAAAATGACCAGGTTCTTCTACTTCTCCTAGTACATAAACTTCATTATTTAAAGCAGAAGGAATATAGATATAATCTTTATCTTCTAAAGGAATATTATGCAAAGGATTTCCTTTTCTTATTAACTCTATAAAATTTACCGGTAATACTTTATTATCTCTTCTTATATATGCATGTTCTAAATTTGCCAATTCAACAGTATTATTTTCGAAAATACCAATAGATAAACCTTCTGCCATAGCAATTGTATCTATGACTTTAGTATTGTTAGTTATTGCATATGTTCCTGGTTCATTAATTTTCCCCAAAATAGTAAAACTCTCACTTTTTAATTCATAAAGAATAATCGAAACTATAGGGTTTATCAAGTATTTTTTAAGTTTAGTTGAGAGTTCTTTCATCGCCATATTGATTGTCATTCCTGCAATCTTTACATCTCCTATTAGTTGCATAGTCATTGTTCCATCTGGTTTAATAACTGCACCTTTTATATTTAACTCAGGTTCACCATAAATAAATATATTAAACTTATCACCAACTCCTATTATATAATTCTCTTTTTTCTTGAAATGTAAAAGAAGAAGTTCTTTTTTAATTTCATTTTCATTTTTGCCTGCATATAAAATGTCAAAGTCTTTTTCAATTACTACATATTTTTCTTTTTTTTCAAAGTTTCTTTTTACTAAAATTTCTTTTTTATTTGTTTCTTTTTTTGTTAAGTCTATTTCAGGTTTTGGACTGGGAATACAACCTGTACAAAGAACAAATACTAGTAAAAATAATAAATATTTAAATATAATTTTTATGAATAACATTCAGAACTCCTTTTATATTTTTTGTTCCTTTTTTTCTCATAGTTTTAATTAATTCTTTTAAATCTTTTTTATTAGAAACCCTGTATTTACATACCAAACAGACAAAACTAGCAAAATTTGCAATTGATGAAAAAAGAAATGGATTTGATTGGCTATTTGATATTTCTAAAAATATATAATCATATTTGCTTTGAGTCAAATGATTAAAGAAGCTTTTTAAACTCTGCAAATCAGCCAGGTCATATTTATTAGTTTCGTTTATCAAAAGATATGCTTTATCTACATCGTCATTTATTTTATTTATTAAAGAATAATCAATGGGTTCACCGTAAAATAGGGCATTATTAATGAGAGCATTTTCTGTCTCATTTTCATTTTTTGTTATACTTTGAATAAATAAAATTTTTTTATTTTGTCGAGACAAGAGATATATTAATTTTTCTATAACAAATGTTTTTCCTGTATTCGATACATCACTTCCAAAAATAACTATTTTGGGTGCATCAAATATTTCACAAGCATTAATAAAATTATCAAAAAAATCCATATAATATTTGATTTTTAAATCACTTATTTCTTTCTCATCTACTAATGTTCCCAACACATCTATATCAAATCTTTTTTCTAAATCAAAACTTTCTTTAATTTTGTCATTAAAAAACTCTAATAATAAAATGCTTGCTATTGATAATGAAAGGCCTAAAAAACCAAACATTATTATTAGGGCTTTCTTATAAGTGGGTTGTGCATATTTAGGAGCTGTCGCATATTCCAAGAATTTAAAATCTTCTAAAGATGATTCTAATGCCATTTTTATTTCATTTAATCTATTTACAACTTTAAACATTAAATTTTGACTTTGAGTTAATTGAGTCTCTATTATTGAAAATTTTTTTTCTAAATAATTTAAATCTTTGATTTCTTTTTGAATTAATTTTTTTTCTTTAATCAAATTAATTATTCTTGTATAACTTGTTATTATTCCAATTTGACTCTTCGATTCTTCAATCTTTAGTGCTGTTACTACTGGATTATTTCCAAATGTAGTTTCATCTGCTATTGTTTTATTGTTTTTATTATTTTTGTTAAATAATTCTTTTTCCATGATAAAAATTTCATCTGAGATTTTTTTTACTTTTGGATTTAATAAAGTATATCTTTGTCTTAATTTCCTTAATTCTTTTTTCTTATTTTCTAAATTTTTTATATTGGCTGATTTTACTGTGTATTTTAGTTGAATTTCGTAAGGAATATTTTCTAAACTTCTTTTTATCTCTTTAACTTTAGAGATAAACTCTTTTTGATTGACTTTTGCCTCAATTAGATCCAAGTCTATTTCATTTAACTGTTTATATTTGTATTCTTTTTGTATTTCTAGAGATAAAACTTTATTTTTTTTAATAAACTTTTCTTTTTTTAGAAGGTATAAATCTATTACTTTTTGTATTTTATTTTTTTCTTTACCATAATAATTGTAAATCTCTTTAGTCGCGGCATTTTGGACTTCATGAAAATTTTTTAAGAATATTTTGCTAAGTACATTAGCACCTTTTACCGCTTTTTTTATGTCAGTACTGGTATATCTAATTTCTATAATGTCAGAATTTTTTTTTCTTTTAATTTCAAAAGCAGAATAGAGTTTTTCAACAGTTATATCAAGATTCAATTCTTGTATTACTTCTTTTAAGTTTTTTTTTGTTCTTATTGTCTGTAAAGTTGTATCATAATTAAAATTTTGAAACTTATAAGGCACATCTCGCGGTACAGATATTTTCTTGTCATATCTGATTAATTTTACTGTTGCTTTATATTTTGATTTAACCAAATTTTCAGAAAGAAAGATTCCTGCACTTAAAGAAAGAAAGGTGATAAATAAAATGAGTAGTGATTTATATTTTAATACTTTTAAATAATAGTGTGGATTTATTAAAAAATTGTTATCAATATTATCTTTTTTCATTTTTTATCTCTTTTTCCATAACTTTTCTGATATCTGTAATACTTTTAATGTTTTCATCTATTTTTGTACTTGAAAATATTAATGCATTTGAATCTTTATGATTAGGATGGAAACCATGCATTCCTGGAATAACTTTTAATCCAAAATAGCTTGGATTGATTAAAATGCCTGGATTAGTAAGAAAAAACATTTCTCCAAATCGATTTCCTTCAAAAAAAACATGCATTCTTTTTAACTCATCATGTTCAACAATAGAACCTTCTGTAATCTTTTCAAGTATGTTTTGTATTTTAATTTTTGCAGCCTGATTCATAAACCAAAATCTAGCCATTGTAGAATCATACATCGCAACATAATCTTTTCCATATTCTAAATGGCTTTCTTCAATAGAAGAAATCAAATCAATACTTCCTATCGTATCGCACATTCCATGGTCACTGAAAATATGAAGGCTTACTTCTTCATAATTATTACAAGCATGTGTATATACATCTTCAATTTGTTTTTCTAACCATAAAAGTTTATTTTTAGTTTCATCTTTTGTTGTGCCATAGGTATGCATTACACCATCAAGTGTAGGTAGATACAAATATGTAAATTCTATTTGTCTTTTTTCAATTTCTTTTTTTAAAACATTGATATTATATGTTTCACTTTTTCTCCAATTTGAACAATGGTAAGGAATGTTATTTTGAACACACCAGTCAAAAATAGTATCTGTTTTTAATATTCCATTTGGGACAAAGTAGTCTCTTTTTTCAAGATAATCAAAATAAGGAAGATATTTAAAAGGTACGCTGTATAGTTCAAAATATCCTGTATACCCATAAAATATTTTTACTAACTTACTTAAATAATGTCTTGGTCTAAAACGATCAAAAATATATTTTGGTAAAAATGACAAATACTTGAAAAACTTAAAAGGAGAGTTTATTGGATCGTAATAAAAGCTTGACCAGTGAGTATGTTCATCTGGATATCGTCCTGTTAGAATTGAAGGATCTGCGGCTGAAGAGAATCCAAAGGTTGTTTTTAAAGCTTTTGCATCTTTAATAATTGAGATATTAAAACCATGTTTTTTATATACCTCCCAACCAAAACCATCAATAAAAACAAAAAGTGATAACTTTTTCATTGTATATCCTTTTTTTCTAATATTTATGATTGTAATAATTAACAATGCAAAAACAATGCAAAAAAAGAAATGAACCATGATTTTCGTATTTAATACACTGACTTAAGCACAATTTTGTCTGAATTAAGAGTTATATATATTGATTTTCAAAGGACCATTATCGATACTATTTGATATAAATATTGAAGATAATCAACTTGAGTATATGCTCAGATATTTGACGATTGATTCCTTATATTATAAATAGAAACATAGTGAAAAAGTTGCAAGAATTTTTTAATCTAGTATTTTAGAAGAGATAATATTTCTACTTTAAATAGGAAAGAACTAATACTAATAGACTATTAAAAATAGGGTAATTTGAGTTTCAAATTTACACTTGGATTGTTTTTATTTCTTGATAATATATAAAGATTTGATTAATCAGTTATTTAGGCGGTACCCGTACTCGGAGTCACAGTTACCTATTATACGGTACTTATGACTGAAATGTAAAATAAATGTACCAAATAATGTACCAGTAATTGATTCTGTATTTATTGTATTTACTTATGAAATTATTGAATTTTTAATATATTTTGTTTAAAGTACTTAAGAATTGTATCTATTTCTATTTCACGAAAGTTTTTAATCCAAGCATTTTAGATATTTTTAAAGCAGTTGATAATCTAGTTCCAACATTACCACTTTCAAGTTTTTTTAATGTTAAATAATTTACATTACACAATCCTGCAGTTTCTTCTAATGATAAACCTAATGATGTTCTTTTATATTTTATAAAATCTCCAAATATTTTTTCATCACTAATGATATTAGATGAAGGTTCTTTTGAGACAATAACTTTTTTTGGCATTCTTTTCCTTTACCTATACTTTTGTATTGTTTTATCTATTTAAATTTAGATATAGCTTTAAAAGTATACTTTAGTATAGTTTTATATCTAAATCATTAAATAGAAGGTATATTTATTTTATAATTAGTATTTCTTCCCACCGTGCCTTCAATTTGTTCTAGACATCCAATATCTATTAATTCATTTATATCTCTAGAAGCAGTACTCGAAGTTGTATCAGCAATTTTCATATATTTCTTTTTAGAGAGACCACCTATAAAATCTTCTATTCCAATATCAAGAATTTTATTTAATACTTTTGTTTGTCTAGCATTTAAATTGTTATCTTTATATTTATCCCAAAACTTAGTTTTATCAATAATAAATCTTAGCTTTTTTTTAGTATCAAGTAATGCCGAATAAAGTGTTTCTAAAAACCATTCACACCAAATTGTTATATCCAAATGATTATCTTGCTTTTTAATATAACCAGTTGTTCTTTCCAATGCTTTATAATAATCATTTCTATTTTTATTAATTATACTCGACATAGAATAAAGTTTTGAAATTTTAGATTTCTCAATTTTTGATAATACTAAATCTGTAATAGCTCTTGTTATTCTCCCATTACCATCATCAAATGGATGGATGATTACAAACCAAAGATGGGAAATACAAGCTTTTAGTAATGATGCTTCAGTTTTATTAAACCAAGTAATAAAATCATTTATTTGTTCTTCTAAAATACTTCGGGGTGGTGCTACATAAAAAACTTTTTCTTTTCCTGCATGACCTGAAACAATTTCCATTGTCTCTTCACCTCTAAGAGAAGCTACCTTAATTTCTCTAAACCCAGAAAATCCTCTAGGGAAGAATGCATTATGCCAACCAAATAGTCTTTTAATAGTTAAATCATTTTCATAGTTTGTATTTGCATCTATTAAAACTTCTATAAGATAATCAGTTGATTCATCAATTTTTCTATAATCAACATCTTCCATTCCAAGTTTTCTTTTAATTGATGCTTTAACACTGTCTCTATTTAAAACTTCACCTTCAATGGCAGATGTGCTAATAGCTTCACTTTCTAATGCTTCTAATTGTCTTTGAGTAATAGTATCTTTATTTAATACATCATTCATAGCTATTAAATAACCCTGTTCTAATGATATTTTTTCAATCAAACTTTCAAGTTTATGCATATCATAAGTAAAATTGGGATAATTTTCTTGTTCCCATATCCATCTTTTCATAATGTGAAATCCTTTTATTTATATTATTATAGTCAAAATGAAACGATAAATCAATTTTTTCGTTCCAAATATGGGACGATAATTTAAAGTTTTCGTACCATTCTTTAATTATCTTAATTAATAATGCTCTTTTCTTTTAATTATTTCCATTAAATAAATCTCTATTATAACGATATCTGAAATAATAGATAGTAAATTTGTATATATTTGACAAAATCAATGTTTATTATGTTAAAATAAATGAAAATGACTAAGGAATTATATTGTTACTTCAATTTTCAGTAAATAATTATAAATCTATTAAAGATACAATTACATTTTCTATGGCTACTTCTTCAAAAGATGAAGGTAATTCATTTCATGTAAGAAAATATGAACTTTTAAAAAGTGCAGTTATTTATGGTGCAAATGCAAGTGGGAAAAGCAACTTCTTAAAAGCTATGTCTTTCATGAGTTCAATTGTACTTAATAAAAGTAAAGTAATTCAATCAACTGATAAACTTCCTCATATTCCTTTTAGACTAAGTACAGAAACACAAGATTCTTCAAGTACATTTGAAATTGTATGTTTTATTAATGATATTAAATATAGATATGGGTTTGAACTTGATGCTACTACTGTTTATTCAGAATGGTTATATGCAGATGAAAAAGGAAAAGAATCTAAACTCTTTTATAGAGAAGTTGAAGAAGAACATTATGTAAATATAAATAAATTTAAAGAAGGTTATACTTTTTTTGATAAAAAGAATTCAAAAATTAATATTTCTTCTAACCAACTATTTATTTGGAAATGTGATCAAAATGATGGTGAAATTTCAAAAAGTATATTAAATTGGTTTTCAAAATTTAATTTTATTGATGGAATGAAGCAAGAATCATATTCACAGTATTCTATGAATCATATGAAAGATATTAATTTTAAAAATGAAATTGTTTCATTAGTTAAAACTGCTGATATTGGAATTGATGATATTGTGTTAGAAGAAGAAAAAATGTCATCAATGGCTATGAATGAAATGGGTTTAGATGCTACTGTTCAAGAACAAATTGAAAAGAATGGTGGTATTACAAAAATCTCATTGAATACTTATCATAAACAATATAATGAAAAAAATGAAGAAGTTGGAAATATTATATTTGAATTAGAAAATGAAGAATCTAAAGGAACAAGAAAGTTTTTTAGTATTGCAGCTCCTATTTTAAATACACTAAGAGAAGGAAGTATTTTAATTATTGATGAGCTTGATGCAAGTTTACATCCAATGCTTACAAAACATTTAATTAAGTTATTTCACAATGATAGTATTAATACAAAAAATGCACAATTGATTTTTGCAACACATGATACAAATTTATTAAATTCTTCACTTTTCAGAAGAGATCAAATTTGGTTAACTGAAAAAGATAAATATGCATCAACAAATATATTCTCATTAGCTCAGTTTAATGATGTTAGAAAAACAGAAGATTTTGAAAAACAATATATTCAAGGTAAATATGGTGGAATCCCATACCTTGGAAAGTTTGAGTTTTAATATGGCAAGAAGAGGACAAGATGGGTCAGATAAAATCCATAATAGAAAAAAAGAACTGAAACAAAAAGATTTTGATAGAAAAAAGAATAATAAAAATAAAGTTCCTGATGTAATTTTATCTTGTGAAGATAGTGTATCAGCACCAACATACTTTCAAAGAATAATTGATAATTTAATTAAAGAAAAGAAAATTACACAAGATTCTTTTATTATTGTTCCTCACCTTGATATTACTCATCCTTCTGGTGTATTAAAGAAACTTAAAGAGTACAAAGATGAAAATGGTAAAACATATAAAGACTTTGATCATAAATGGATAATAATAGATAGAGATATTGAGAGAGTAAATGGAGGAGGGCATAAAGCAGAAGATTTTAATTTAGCTATAAATAATGCAAAAAGTAAAAAGTCTAATTTTAATATTGAAGTTGCTTATGCAAATGATTCTTTTGAGTTATGGTATTTATTACATTTTGAATATAGAAATACAGCTATTTTAAGAGATGAAATTTCTACAAGTTTAATTAAAAAACTAAAGACAATAAATCCTCATCTTTTTTTAAAACTAAATAAAAAAAATATAAAAGATAAAAATTATACTAAACATATTTTTAATACTTTACTTAGTCTTCAAAATACTGCAATTAAGAATGCAGAAAAATTACTTAATAGCTATAGTTCAAGTCATAATCCAGAAAAAGATAATCCATCTACAACTGTTCATAAATTAGTAAAAATACTAAATAATTTATAGACTTAAGTAAAGAACTTTATAATTATTTAAAGTTCTTTATTATTCATCCATTCTTCAATTTTATCTTCATTCCAAACGCTTACTTGAGGACTTACTTTTATAGGTTTAGGGAACTTATTTTCTTTAACCCAAAGCCATATTGTACTTTTACTAATACCAACTTTTTCTGCTACTTTTTTCACTCTTAAATAATTACACATGATAATTCCTTTGTATATATTTTTTAATACTTATAAATTTCAATAAGCAAACATTCCTTTTCCCAAAGAGAAATTACTACCTCTTTGATAAACCAATTCATCACCATTAAATACTTCCATTACTTTAGTTCTATTATCCATTAGTACAAATATAGATAAAGCTTTTCTTTTAAGTAGGGTAGTTAAATGCTGTAATGAGAACTTTCTATATAACAATCTATAAAGACTTAAAGGAGCAGTTGTTCTACTTGAATTAAATCTTATAACTCTATGCTTAGAATACCAAGCATTTAAAAAATTATCTTTTAATGTTAAACCTTTTTGTTTTGACATTGGAAGTGTTTTGTTAATGTATTTCATAATGTAAGCAGCTGCATTTCTAATGTTACTTTGTATGTCATTAGCACGATGATCAAATAACCTCTTAAATGCTTTAATAACTCTTGATACACTATATGCAGGAACATATAATAATATGTGAGTATGAGGTGTTCCATCTTTATGTGGCTCATTAACTCGATAATATATTCTCTCATTTTTGCTTAGTTCTTTTAAACTTCTATCATGTCTTAACCTTGAAAACATTTTAGTTAATACCTTTACAGATTCTTTAACACTAATATAATTGTATTTAGGATTTCTAATTAACTCTTTTGTTCTTTTATCAACTTTCATTTGGTGATATGAACTAGGAAGTGTTAAAGTTAAAAATAATGGAACTAACTCATTTTTATTTGCTTCATTACATAAAGTATTAATTCTGTTTTGAATTAAAGCATAATATCTATTTGGATTATGATTAGCAGATATTACTAAAGTTTTTAATGGAATTTTTACTTCTGACATTTTGTCATAAATGTAATTGTATTCTAAATA
>JABSON010000130.1:0-2309 GCA_013215915.1 Campylobacteraceae bacterium
AAATGTTAAATTTTTTAGAGAATCTTTTTTAGATAATACTTATATTTCTTTAATTGAAAAAGATATAGAGAAATTTGAATTAGCAAAATTCAAAAAATCATATAAAAAAAATAATGTATTTACAATTTTATTTAAACAAAAAAATAAAAAAGCCATATTTTTAAATGCAATACAATTTAATAACTCTATTCAAACTACACAATAATTAAACAGTAAATTAGTATAATCTTCTATATGAAGGATTAAAATGAAAATTTTATTATTAGAAGATGATATTGCACTTAGTGATATTTTAGAAGATCATTTAACTCATAATGGTTTTGAAGTATTTATAGCAATGAATGGTGAAAAAGCTTTAGAATACTTTCTTGATGAAGTTTTTGATTTAGCAATTATGGATATTAATACTCCACGAATTTCAGGACTTGAAGTTTTAAAAACAATTAGAAGCGATTATAAAATAAAAACTCCAGTAATAATGATTACTGCTTATCAAGATACAAAACATCTTAAAGATGCTTTTGAAAATGAAGTTGATGATTATATTAAAAAACCTTTTGATTTAGAAGAATTAGATCAAAGAGTTAATCGTATATGTAGACACTTTGCACTAAACAAAAATGATTCTATACAAATAGGTGATATTACATTTAACCCAAATGAATGTGAGTTAATTATAAATGATAAAAAAGTATCAATGGCTAAAAAAGAAAGAGATATTTTAAGATATTTTATTACTCATAAAAATAGAGTTGTTTCATCTGAAGAATTATTACAAAACATTTGGACTTATGATGATCAACCAAGTGACTCAACAATTAGAGTATATATTAAGACTTTAAGAGAATTTATTGGAAAAGATAAAATAACTACAATTCGTGGAATAGGATATAAATTTGAATCAGAATGAAAAAAAATCACTTTTTAGTTTTTTACTTTTATACTTAAGTTCATCAATTATATTTGTAGGAATTATGCTTTATTCATATTATACAAATGAAATTAAAATGTTAGATAAACAATGCTCAATGATAATGACTAATGCAGCCATGGATATTAAGAATGGAATACTAAAATCTTTTATGGATAAGAAAAAGTATGATGCAGTTGCATTAAAAGAAAAAACATTACGTTATGGAATATTTACAAATGAAAAAAAAGTTATTTATTCAGATTTAGAATCAAATAATATTGACTTCACAAAAACTATACATTTTAAAGATAATTTTAATTACCATTTATCTGTAATTGAAGATAAGTATAAAGACAAAATAAATGTTAAATATATAATTATTGAAACTAAGCAAGGATATAAAGATATTATAAATTTAAGAATATTAAGTTTTTCTATTTTATTCTTTTCAGCAATATTTATATTAATAATTGGATACTTATTGGCAAAACTATTACTTAAGCCTGTAAGAGAACGAATTCTACATATGGATAATTTTATTAAAGACTCGGCTCATGAGTTGAATACTCCCATAGCTGTATTATTAACATCTGCTTCAACCTTAAAACAAGGAAGACATTCTGAGAAAATGATAAATTATATTATTTCTTCTGCAAAACAAGTATCTCATATTTATAATGATATTCATTTTTGTGCTTTTAATGATATTGATGAAAACTTAGAACTAGAATTTGATTTATCTTTACTTCTTAATGAGTCAATAAACTATTTTAGAGATATTGCATTAACTAAAAAAATTATTATTGAATTGTCTTCTGAAGAAACTTTAATAAAAATGGATAAAAATAAAACTCAAAGAATTATAAATAATCTTTTATCAAATGCAATTAAGTATTCTAATTCAGATGAACTAATAAAAGTATCACTTAAAGATTATGTTTTAACAGTTGAAGATTTTGGTATTGGGATCAGCGAACAAGATCAAAAGAATATATTTAAAAGATATTCAAGAGGGAACAATATCGAAGGTGGTTTTGGAATTGGATTAGATATTGTTACTAGAATTGTAAAAGAATATAATTTAAAAATGAAATTAGAATCTGAAATAAATGTAGGTAGTAGATTTTCAATAGATTTTTCTTTAGTGAAAGATGCTAAATACTAATTATCTACACACAATTATAAATATATTAGTTAAGAATCTAAAATAATAAAAAAATATTAATGTATTGTATCTTGAAGATATTAGAAATGAAATGGTTTTTATCCTATAAACGGAGTTAAAACTTATATGTTGCAGAAGATGGTTGAATAGTTTAGATTTATATAAGAATATAAACCTAATATTATCGTAGCTGATATAATTATGCCAAATTTTATACTGCATACAAATGTT
>JABSON010000130.1:2319-8226 GCA_013215915.1 Campylobacteraceae bacterium
ATTAGAATTGAAAATAAAGATATTTTATCTTGATAAAGAAATTCCAATAGATATTCTATTGATTTCTTTATCATAATCAATTAAACTCTCAGCATATCCTGAAGAAATTTGCATATATGCAAAATAATTTTTTTTCATAGCGAATGAGTAACTAAATTCAATAAAACCTTTATTATCTTTTGAGAACTTTAAATTATTTCTTAGTTTAAGTTTATAAATATTATCTCTATAAATATGGGAAATTTCAATTTCTCCATAACCATAGTATTTATATAAATTAGGATTATCATCTTTTTTATCAGGTATTCTAGCCCAAACTTTACTTGATAAAAAAACATTTGATATTTGAAATAAACCTTCAAGATAAATTCTATTCCACGATCGTGATGACTCGTTGTCTCTGCCATTTGATTCATGCATTAAAGAAATTTTATATGCTTTTAGCAAAGTATGATCAAGTTTTGAATATGGAAATAAAATATAAATTTCTGGTTTATAATTTGTTTCTCTAAATGGAGCTGATTGTTTGTAAATTTGCCAATATGATGTTTGTGTATAAGCTATATTAATTGTTTCATTGAGTGAAAATAAATTATACGTAATAGGTTTTTTAAATGAAATCTGAAATTTAGCTTCTGCTTTTTTTCTTCCATCTTTTTTTTTAAAATCATAAGTAAAGGGCAAAAAGTAATTATCTTTGTAGGGGTAAATCTCAAAATTTGAATTTATAATTTGTTTAATTGTGAAATTTGTTTCTTTGTCATTAGATTTATCAATCTTTTGTTCAAAGTAATCTACTTGTTTATTTGTAATACGATCTTCTTTTAATAAAGTTTTATATAAGGAATTAGCTTCTTTATATTTTCCTTCTTTTTCTAATTGTTTGGCATCATCTAAAGTATCTGCATTAAGAACTGTTAAACAAATTAAAATATAATATAATGTTTTTTTCAAAATTTATCCCAGTAGTAAGATATATAATTATTATATCTTACTATTTTTTAGCTAAATATTAATCTAAATTATTTTCTAATTCAAATTCTAAACCTGACAGTGAAATTTGATAATTATAATATTAAGTAAATAAATATATTTATTAATTTATTAAAATTATTTATTAAACTAAATTTTATAATTGAAAATATAAAAAAGTCCATTTGTATTATGATAATTTGTTTAAAAAATGTTATAATCGCCATAATTAAAAATAAAAGGTAATAAATGTTAGTAGCTCCTTCAATTCTTTCAGCGGATTTTGGTAAATTAAATGAAGATATTATAAAAATCTGTGACGGTGGCTGTGATTTAATCCATGTTGATGTAATGGATGGTCATTTTGTACCAAATATGACAATTGGTCCAGTTGTAGTAAATGCAGTAGCAAAAATTGCTACAAAACCTTTAGATATTCATTTAATGGTTGAAGATAATAATTTCTTTATTGATCTATTTTCTCACTTAAAACCTGAGTATATTTCTTTTCATATTGAAAGTGAAAAACATCCACATAGAATTATTCAAAAACTAAGAAGCTTAGGAATTAAACCAGCAATTGTTTTAAATCCTCATACTAATCCTGAATCAATTGAATACTTAATTGAAGATCTTGATATGGTTTTATTAATGTCTGTTAACCCAGGTTTTGGTGGTCAAAAATTTATTGAATCAGTTGTTAAAAAAACAAAACAATTAAAAGAAATGATAAATAAAAGAAACCCCGCCTGTTTAATTCAAATTGATGGTGGAGTTAGTAATAAAAACATTCAAGAGCTTAAAGATGCTGGTGTTGATGTTGTTGTTGCAGGTTCTTATGTTTATGGATCAGATGATGTTCCAGCAGCTATTAAATCTTTACAAATCTAATTATGAGAGTTAAAATTTGTGGTATTACTAATTTAGAAGATGCCATTAATGCAATTGAAGCAGGAGCTAGTGCTTTAGGATTTGTTTTTTTCAAAAAAAGCCCTAGATATATAAGTCCTAGTGATGCTTTAAAAATTGTACATGAACTTCCAGCTTTTGTACAAACTGTAGGTTTATTTGTAAATGAATCTTCTTCTTTTATTAATGCTACTTGTAAAAGTGCACAAATGAATTTAGCTCAAATAATAGATGATAAGTCTAATACATCTTTAAAAGATTTAGATGTAAAATATATTAAAGTAATAAGAGTACAAAAAAGAGAAGATTTATTAGGTCTTGAAAATAAGTATGTTTTAGTAGATGCTTTTGTTCCATCTTTTGGAGGTGAGGGCAAAAGAATAGATAAATCTTTTTTTGATAGAATTGATACTTCTAAAATGACTTTAGCAGGAGGACTTAAATCTTCAAATTTAAAAGATATAAAAGATTTAAACTTTTATGCTTTAGATGTAAGCTCAGGTGTTGAGCTAAAACCAGGAAAAAAAGATAAAGAGAAAATGATAAATTTTATAAAAGAAGCGAATGAAAGCTAAAACAAAAAGAAAAAACAAGATATTTTTAACTAATGCTGATATATTAGCTACAAGATTAACGTCACGTGATTTATCATTAGAAGAAGTTCATAAAATTATAAGTACTTTTGATGATACATTTTTTGAGAGTTCTTCACTAGAGTTAGAATTATTAATTGCAAATGGATTTCCTTTAGAAGTTAATGAACTTAAAAATGAAGTTTATTTAAAAACAGCCAGACAATCTTTAAAGAATCAAATATTTTGCATAGTTGATATTGAAACAAATGGATCAGATGCAAGAATAGGGCAAATTATTGAAATAGGTGCTGTAAAATATCAAAATGGTCAAATTATAGATAAATATGAATCTTTAGTTTACGCAAAAGATATACCTCCTTATATTCAAGAAGTTACAAATATTACTCCACCAATGTTAGAGAATGCACCACCTTTAAATGTAGTATTAGAAGAGTTTAAAATGTTTTTAGAAGATGATGTATTTGTGGCACATAATATTAAATTTGATTATACTTTTATTTCTGATTCATTTGAAAAAAATGATTTAGGAAAACTTGAAAATAGAAAGTTTTGTAGTATTGATTTAGCAAAAAGAACTATTGATGCTCCAAAATATGGATTAGAACATTTAAAAGAAGTATTAGATATTAGAGTTGAAGGCCACCATAGAGCTTTTTCTGATGCTCTTAGTACTACATTTATTTTACAAACAAGTTTAGATAATTTAGATTATTCTGTTCAAACAGCAGAAGATTTAATTAAATTCTCAAAATCAGATAATATTATTAATCCAATAAAACATATTCATAAACAACAAAAGTTTGAAAAACAAAAGAAAAAAGTTAAAGAAAAAAAGAATATAGAGAAAAACAATACCAAGGAAATTAATGTTTAATAAAGAATCATATTTAAAAGCAATAAATTTTGCTGCACTTTATCACAAAGATCAAAAAACTCCAAAGGGTGTATCTTATTTAACTCATTTATCAAGTGTTGCTATGGAAGTAATATCAGCTTGTAATTCATCATCTTTAAAAGAAGAAGAATCAACTGTTGCAATTTCTTGTGCTTTATTACATGATGTATTAGAAGATACAAACTGTACTATGGATGATTTATTTGATAACTTTGGTGAAGATATCGCTTTAGGTGTAGAAGCTCTAAGTAAAGATAAAACACTTGAAACTAAAAAAGAACAAATGCAAGACTCTATTAATAAACTTTTAACTCAAAAATATCCAGTTCAAATGGTTAAATTAGCTGATAGAATTACTAATTTACAAACACCACCAGAACAATGGTCAAAAGAAAAAATAGCAGAATATTTAAAAGAATCAAAATTTATATTTTCTTGTTTAAAAAACTCTAATATTTATTTAGCAAAAAGACTTGAAGAAAAAATGGAAGATTATAAACAATATCTATAAAATCTTTTTCCTTTAGAATTTTATAGCAAGATATTACAAACAATTGTTTAATATTTTGCTATAATCATTAAAAAATTCAAAGGAAGAAGTTGTTACTCTACCAACCTAATAACGGCTATTGTTACAATAGCGATACTCACTTTTTATATAACTTTATAAAAGAAAATTTAAAAAAATTCAAAAATGTTAAAGGCAAAGTTTTAGACATAGGAAGCGGAAGCGGAATCTTAGGTTTACTTGTTTGTCGTGATTTAGAAAAACTTGAACTTAACCAATGCGAAGTTCAAGATAAGTTTGAACAGTTAAGCAATATAAATTCAAAAAATAATAAAATTGAGAATACTTTATTTAAAGGAAAGTTTCAAGAAATTAATTTTGATAAAGAATTTGATATATGTATTTCAAACCCTCCTTTTTACCACTGTGATGTTGTTAAAACTGAAAATGAAAATATAAAAATTGCTAGATATAATGATTCTTTACCTTTAGAAGATTTTATTAAAAAAACAGCAAAAATTCTTAATCAAAATGGAAAATTCTTTTTCTGTTATGATGTTAAGCAAATAAATGATATTATTATTTTATTAAATAAATATAAGTTAAATATCGAATCTTTACAGTTTGTTCATCCAAAAAAAGAAAAAGAAGCATCTTTAATTTTAGTATATGCTAGAAAGAATTCTAAGTCTTTAACTAAAGTTATTCCTCCTTTATTCGTTTTTGAAAAAGGTGAATTTACACAAGATGTTTTAGATATTTATGAAAAATGTTCAACTCATAGTATTAAAGTAGATTTATGATTAATATATTAAAACAAGAAGGATTTAATTACTCTTTTGAAACTACTGGTTGTGAAGCCTGTGGTGGAAAATGCTGTATAGGAGAGAGTGGTTATATTTGGATTAATCAAAGTGAAAGAGATGTATTAGCAAAACATTTAAATTTATCTTTAGATGAATTAAGAGAAAAACATTTAAAAAAAGTATCTTATAAATATTCTATAGTTGAAAAACAATTAGATGAGAATAATTATGCCTGTACTTTTTTTGATTTAGAAAAAAAGCAGTGTTCAATTTATGAAGCTAGACCAATACAATGTAGAACATTTCCTTTCTGGGACTATTTTAAAAATAATGAAAAAGAGGTTTTCGACGAATGCCCATCTATAAAAAGTTTATAATATTATTTTATTTTATTTTAATTTTTTCTTCTAATTCTTTTGCTGGACAGAAATATTTATATGAAGATATAGATATTATGTCTGCAATTGAATATGAAAATACTAATAATTATGATAATGCAATAAAAACATATTTAAAACTTTTTAAAAACACTAATAAGGGTGAATACTTATTAAGATTAGTGATATTAAATTTAAGAATAAAAGACTTTAAAAAAGTAGACTTTTATTCTGATTTTAATAAAAATGAAAACTCAAAATATTACGAAGAAATACTAAGAATTAAAGTACTTGCTTTAATTAATCTACAAAAACTATCTATAGCTTTAAAATATTCAAAAGTACTATTATCAAAAGATAAAAATGAAATTAATTATGAAATAATAGCAAATGTATATTTTGCAAAAAAAGATTATAAAAATTCAATATTACATTTTGAAAGCGCTTATGCTATAAAAAACTCTTCTGAATCATTATTTAATTTAGTAAATGTTTTATATGCTTATGTTTCAAAAAAGAACAAAGCAATAGCATACTTAGAAACGCATACAAGATTATATGGTTGTGATTATTTAGTTTGTTCTAAACTTTTATCAATTTACCAAGAGCAAAATAATATTGATGGTATTATTTCTGTTTTAAAAAGAACATATTTTGATTCAACAGATAGTACAGAATTTTCAAAAGAAAAAAATCTTCAATTATTAATAATATATTTAGAAGAAAAAGATATAAATTTAGCAATTATGTTTTTAAAAAATAATAATTTATCTGAACTTAAATTATTTGATTTATTTAAAAGAGCTAATAGACCTAAAGAAGCTTATACTTTAGCAAAAGATAT
>JABSON010000131.1 GCA_013215915.1 Campylobacteraceae bacterium
AATATACTTGTATTCGTTATTACCAAAATACATTTATAATTACTATTCAAAACTCTAAAATGCTTTTATTAGATAATATTATTTCAAATATAAATTCATCTATTAAAAATAGTACATTAAAAAGTAAATCTGGAATTATACTTCAACCTAAATTCAAATATTCATTAGAAGAGTATAAAAGGAATGAAAACTTCTTAAGCATATTTGAGAACTTAAATAATAAATTATAGAAACCTAAGTATTAAAAACTATTATAAAAGTTTTTTAATACTTTTTGAGCTTCTTCTATGTGAATTTCTCTAAAAGTGATTTTAGTTCCTGCTTTTGCTTGTGATAGTTTAAAACAATCAATATCAAATACTGTAGCTATTTTTGCATAACCACCAATAGTCTGTCTATCTTTTAATAAAATTATAGGCTGACCAGAACTTGGTATTTGTATTGAACCATAAGCTATTCCTTCTGATATTATTCCAGAAATATTAGGAATGATTTTAGCACCATTTAATTTAATACCCATTCTATTTGCTTCATTTGATACTTCAAAAGTTGATGAAAAGAATTTATCTTTTTCTTCCTTGTTAAATTCATTTTCTTGATATGTTAAAAGAACTCTTAGTTCAAGAGTATTTTCATATTTTGGAATATATTCTGTTTTAACTTTTTGTTTAATATTAAAATTTGAACTAGAAAATTTAAGAAGATCATCTTTTTTTAATGCCCTACCCTCTAATCCGCCTATATTTTCTTTTATAGTAGTTGAATTACTATTAAACTCTTTTTCAAGTATAAATCCACCTTTTACACAAAAGTAAGCTCTTTGGCCATTTATAGACTTTTTAAAAGCTAAAGTATCACCTTTATTTATTTTATATGTTTGCCAAGGTTTTTTATATATTCCATTAATCTCAAAAGAAAAATCTGCTCCTGTTATGCTTATATACGTATTTGCCTCTGATTTCATTTCTAAACCTGAAAAACAAAGTTCAAGAACATTAGTATTTTTATCATTTTCTAATAGTTTATTAGCCCAAAGATAAGCATATTCATCCATTACACCTGAGCTTGTAAGTCCAATATGAGCAAAACCAAATCTACCTTTATCTTGAACTAAAGATAATATACCTGCTTTTATAATTTTAAAACAACTCATAAAACTCCACCTAAACTTAAAAATTCTTCTTTTGAAACGGAATAAAACTCTACCTCATCACCCACATTAACAGGACATAAATTATTTAAAGATTTATCAAACATTTCAAGAGGAGTTTTTCCAATTATATTCCAGCCTCCTGGAGAATCGATGGGATAAATAGCACTTTGTTCATTTGCAATTGCAACTGAGTTTTTTGGAATCTTTTTTCTAGGATTAGGCAATCTATTTACATTAATACGATCATCAACTTCACCCATATAAGCAAAACCAGGTGAGAAACCAATAGCATATACTCTGTAATTTTGTGAAGAATGAATAGAAATAATATCTTTTATTGAAATATTCTTAATTTGAGAGATTCTTTCCAAATCAAAGCCTACTTCAACTCCGTAATAAACAGGAATAGAAATAACTTTTGAATCAGAAGTTTTTTCTTCTTTTACTTCTATATTCTCTAATAATTCTTTGATTTCTTTATATGTATATTTGAAAATATCATATTTAATTAAAATAGAAGTATATGAAGGAATAATATCTATTATTCCTTCAAGTGTTTTAATATGTAAAAAATATGACTTTATTTCTTTTGAAACATCTAGAGATATTTTAGATGAAAAATATATAATTAAAGAATCAACTGATGCAAGTTTGATTTCCATTAATCAAGAATCTTTTTAATGTTTTTTACAAATTCTAAAGCTTTATCATTATCACCATGAACACAAATAGTATCAGTTTTTAAAAATAGCTTTTTTTTATTTATAGAATACATATATCCATTATCTCGTAATAGAGTAATTCTATCCATAAGTTCAAATTCATCATGTATAACTGCATCAGGATGAGATCTTGATACTAATGATCCATCATCATTATAGTTTCTATCTGCAAATACTTCATATAATAAAGATATTCCATAAAGTAAAGCTATTTTTGCATAAGCATCATTTTTACTAGATGATAAAATCATTAGTTTAAGGTTTTTACTACAAGAAGAAATAGCAGATAAAATAGCTTTAAAAATATTCTCATCTTTCATCATGTCATTGTATAAGGCCCCATGTGGTTTAACATAAGATATAAGCCTATCATTAGATACACAAATAGCGCTTAATGCTCCTATTTGATATAGAACAATAGCTTTTATTTCTTCAAGTGAACATACCATTGAACGCCTACCAAAACCTACAAGATCTTGATATGCAGGATGTGCACCTATTTCGAGATTATGTTTTTTAACTTCTTGAAGTGTTTTTGTCATAGTTAATGCATCACTTGCATGAAATCCACAAGCTAAATTGACCATATCTACATAAGGCATGATTTTTTCATCCATACCTAAGTTATAAATACCAAAACTCTCACCCATATCACAGTTAAGTTTTATTTTCATAATCATCCTTATTTTATATAATATTATTTTAGCATATAATTAAAAATAAAATAATAAGAAAATAAAATCTTAAGGATTATTTTTTAAATACATTCTATGTCTAAATCTACCTTTTTATTATTTATTCTTATAAAAAGAAGAATTGAAATTAGTATACAAATCAAAACAATATTTACTTTAGATATAACTAAAGCTGAAATAATTCCAATTAATAAAAGAATTGAAAATCCTTTAAAAATATACGATAACAAATACGTACATACACACACAAATGAAAAACCTACAAGCATTACAAGTTCATACATAGTTTAAGCCTTAAAAAAAAATATGTTTAATTAAAAACACTTATTATTTTTGAATCATAACAATCTAAAGTGTTCTTAAAGTGGCTTTTTATCAATAGTTTGAATTATTTTCATTATTTAATTATTCTTACATAACTTTGACTTTTCTTGACTACTTAAGCATTAGATTTGGCAAGTAAAATACTATTTCTGGGAAATAAGTAATTAAAGCTACTGCTATTACCATTAGAATAAAGAATGGAAAAGTAGCTTTTAAAATATACTCTATTTTTTCATTAGATATGCTTTGAATTATAAATAATGAAAATCCAACAGGTGGAGTAATTTGTGACATTTCAACCATAAATACCAAAAATATACCAAACCATAAAGGATCAAAGCCTGCTAATACTACTATTGGTAAAACTATAGGTAAAGTCATAACTACAATAGATATTCCATCTAAAATCATTCCTAATACTATATACATTAAACCAATAATTAGAATAAGCATATATGGAGATAATCCTAAAGTTGTAATATATTCACTTAAAGATGTTGCTATTCCTAAGAATCCAATTACTTGAGATAAAAAACCAGCACCTGCAATTATAAATGAAATCATAACTGTAGTTTTAATAGCATTTAATAAAGCAATTTTTAGAATATCAAAAGAAAAACTCTTATAAATTACAGCTAATATTATTGATCCCATTACACCTAAAGCAGCAGCTTCAGTAGGAGTTGCAAGGCCTGAATAAATTGATCCTAAAACAAGAGTTATAAGTGAAAATACAGGAGCTAAATCTTTAATAGAGTCTTTTTTATCTTGCCATGTATATTTCTCTTCATATTCTGGTTCTATACTTGGGTCTAGTTTTGCAACAACCATTATATAAAATGAATATAAAGAAGCTAAAAGTAAACCTGGTAATACTCCTGCCATAAATAGTTTTCCAATAGAAACATCTGATAATACACCATAAATAATCATAATTAAAGAAGGAGGAATTAGAAAACCAAGTGTTCCTGAACCTGCTAATGAACCAATTGCTAGTGATTTTGAATAACCTCTTTTTTTAAGTTCACCTAAAGTGATTTTCCCAACAGTTGCTGTTGTTGCTGCACTTGAACCTGAAATTGCTGCAAAAAGTGAACAAGCTGCTACATTTACATGTAGAAGTTTTCCAGGTATATGACATAACCAAGGCATTAATCCATTTAATAGTTTTGTAGAAATTGAACTTTTATATAAAATTTCACCCATTAAAATAAACATAGGTAAAGCAGCTAATGACCAAGAATTTAATGAATCATATACAGAAGAAGCTAAAAGATCTCCAATTTTGTCATAAATAGAAATAACAGGAGGTAAATTATGTTCAAATATTAACATTCCAAATATACCTGTTAATATTAAAGATATAGATATCCATAAAGAAGATAATAAAAATGAAAACATTATTACCATTAAAATACAAGCTAATATAAGTGGATCAGATATCATTTTTTAAACCTTTAATTATAAATACAAGAACAGATAAAATAAATAAGAATATACCAATTGGCATTACTATTTGTGTTAAATAAAGTGGAGTTTCTGAAACTGCTTCAGATAACATTTCAAACTCATACGCATCAAAGACAAAAAGAGTAGTTCTATATAATAAAAAAGATAAAACTGCTAAAGTAATAAAGCCAGCAATAATGTCAATTATTCTATTTGATTTTAAACTTAGTCTTGAACTTACAATATTGATTCGAATATGGGCTTTTTCATTAAAAGTATAAGCTAAACTTAGAAAAATTGAAGCTAAATATAAATAACCACTATATTCATCTGCAATCATTGTAGACATATCAAAAAATGATCTTAAAACTATCTCAGATAAAATCAACATTACTAAAGACATAATAATTAAAGCTGATAAGTAAGCTCCCCATAATGAGAGCTTATTTACGAATGAATACATTCTCTTCATAATTATTTTCTATATTCTTCAAAAATATCTTTGATATCTTTTTTAGCATCTTTTAAATAATTAGTTAATACATCATTAGCCATTTTATCTAATTGTTTTTTTAACTGTGGACTTGCTTCTGAAATAATCATTCCGTTCTTTTTCATAGTATCAAGAGCATGTTTATCTTCTAGCCTTACTGCGCTCCATTGTTTTTCTTCAATCTCTTTTGCAGCTTTTAATAAAGCATTTTGCTGAGATTTGTTCATAGAATTCCAGTAATCTAAATTAATAGATACAGTTTGTAAAGGATAAGCATATTTGATTTTTGTAAAGTTAGATAAAACTTCCCAGAACTTGCCATCTTTTCCAGAAGAAGATGAAGTAATAACAGAATTAACCATTCCAGTTCTTAAAGCTGAATATACTTCTCCCCAAGGTAAAGCAACAGCATTTCCTCCAGCTTCATTTACAAAATTAGCTGAGTTTTTATCATAAGTTCTTGTTTTAACACCTTTAAAATCAGATAAAGAAGTCATCTTTTTATTTGAATAAAAACCAGATGCTGGCCATGTTACAGAATATAAAAACTTTTGATTCCATTTTTTAGCAGTTTTAGCATAAGCTTTTTTTGAGATTTGATATAATTTATATGAATCATCATAAGAAGTAGCAATAAAAGGTAAAGCAGATACTCCAAATACTTTTCCCCCACCTGAAGTAAAAGGTATAAACATATCAGTCATAGCCACAGTTCCGTCTTTAACACCTTTTAAAGGATTACCTTTAAGTAATGATGAACCTGGATGAACTGTAATATTAACAGATCCATTTGAATAACTTTTAACAAGTTTTGCAAACTCTACTGCACCTTTTGTATGAAAATTATTTGCCCCATATTTTGCATTTAAATCCATTTTTACATTTGCTGCAAAAACAGAAGCTGTAAGTGATACTAATAAAATACTTTTTCTAATCATTTCTTATCCTTTAATTTAATAAAGGATTCTAAGATGTAAAAGTGAGTTCTAGGTGAGTTTACTTAGAAATCTTCTAATTTGTATCCAATTTGTTGCACGTTTTTAATAAAAACAACTGGTATTCTTTGTCTAAACTCTTTTATAAACGTTTTTAAAGCACTTGCACTCATTGATTTATCTTTCCATAAAGAGTCTTCAATTAGAGAATATGGTAATACTTGGTTTTTATTCTTATGTAATAAAAGCAAAAAGTCTATATCTCTTTTTCTTAAAATGATTTCTTCATTTTTGTAAAATAATTGATATGTTTTCATATGAAAAGACAAATCATTCCCAAAATTTAGAACCTCATCTAATTTTCCTGCAAATGCTTTTATTATCCCATTAAGCAAAGTATCTGAGCTTATAGGTTTTGTAATATAATGATTAATATGTAAATTAATTAATTCAAGTAAATACTCTTCACTTGAATATGCTGTAATCATAATAACTATTACATCTAAATCATTTTCTCTAATTTTCTCAATTAATTTAATACCATTTAGTTTTGGCATTTCTATATCACATAATATAATATCAGGTTTGTTTTCTTTATAAATATCATAAGCTTCAAGACCATTAGAAGCTTCTTTTACTTCTTTAAAATAATACTTTAAAGTATTTACAATTCCATTTCTTATTATCTCTTCATCTTCTATACATAATATTTTATAGTTTTTTAATTGTTTTATAAGAGATTCATTCATTTTTAAACCTTTATTTTTATGCAAAACCTTGCACCATTATTTATATTTTCTACGTCTAACTGCCCTTGCATATTTTTCTCAATTATCATTTTACTCATATAAAGTCCTAATCCTGTTCCTTGAAGAGATCCTTTAGTTGTAAAGTATGGTTCAAATATTAAATCTAAGTCTTCTTCTTTTACACCATTTGCATTATCTTGTATACAAAGAAAAAGATAATCATTTTTTTGCTTTACAGATAATATAATCTTAGGATTCTTTATTTTTCTCTCAACTAGTGCATCTTTTGCATTAGTAATTAAATTAAGTATAACTTGAGTAAATTCTCTTTCATAACCATTGATTCTAATATCTACATTTATATCTTTAATAAATTCTATTTCTAGAGCACTTATACTAGCAGATGTTAACGATATTACTTCTTCGCAAGTGTTTTTGATATAAAAGTCTACTTTCTTTTTATCTGGTTTAAAAAAGTTTCTAAAATCATCAATTGTATTTGACATATAAAAAAGAAGTTTGTTTGATTCATTCACGCTAGATTGAATAAGGCTAGAATTAGCTTCATTAAATTTATTAGCTGTTTCTAATTGCATTAATATAGCAGATACTTTAGATAAAGGCTGTCTCCATTGATGGGCAATCATAGATAACATAACACCCATTCTAGCAAGCCTTGATTGATGTAACATTGCCCTATCTTTATATTTTGATTCTTTAATAGCTATTTTCACTTTTTTTTCTAAGTTTTCATTTAAGTTTTTAAGTAAAAGTTCTTTAGTTTTTACTTTCTTTTTATAAAGCGTAAAAACTTTATTTATTCTATTTGAAACATATACTGATAAAAAACCTATAATTAAAATTATAATACATGAAATTACAATTACAAGATTAATATATTTATCTATTCTTTTTTCTAATAGTATTTTATTCTCTAATATTTTATTCTCAATATCATCTATATATAAACCAGCCCCAATAACCCAAGAAAAGTTCTCGTATAATTTAAAGAATCCTAGTTTTTTGGAGAAACTATTTTCATTTGGTTTTACCCAGTTATACTCAATAAATACACCTAATGGTTTTTTTAAAGTAATATCTATAAATTTTTTAGTAATTAGTGTACCAGTTGCATCTTTTAATTCTATATCATAAGTTCCGATTTTATCTTGTCTAAAAGGATGAGCAACTAAAGTATATGAAGTATCATGAATCCAGATATAACCATTATTCTCATATCTTAACTCTTCTATATATTTAAGCATATCATTTTGTATGTGTTTTAAAGATTCTTTTGTATCTTCAATTGTTCCAATTATCCAGTTTAGCTCTCTTAGGTATTTAATATAAATTATTTTATTTTTTAATATTATATATCTACCATTTCCTGGGTATAAATAGTTTTTAATTATTTTATCTTCTTTTAAAAAGATTGCCGTCACTAGAAAATAATATTCCGTCAATTTATTTTTATCAAAAATCCCGGTTTGTTGTCACAATCCGGCCGGGGTCAAAGTACGATCATGACGTATGAGCTAGGTAGCTCCTGCATTGTATGTTGACTGCACTATTACGTATACAGGCATGCATATGCATACGCATGCCATTGTGTATGATATCGATATCGTACGCGCGCATGCATATGCACACGCACGCACACACACACACACAGTGATACAC
>JABSON010000132.1 GCA_013215915.1 Campylobacteraceae bacterium
AGAACTTTCTATTAAATTAGTTGATTTAATAAAAGACATTGATAAAATATTTATATCAGATGTTTTGAAAAAAGTAATAAATCCTATAAAAGAAAAATTCTGTGAGTATGAAAAAATTATTTCATATTTAAAAGAAGTTGAAAATGATATTTTAGAACATTATTCATTTTTTATAAAAAATGGGAATAAAAATATAACAAATGCTTTTGAAACCATGCTCAAACAAAATGTAGATATAGAAGTTTCATTTGATATGTATAATGTAAATATTTTAGTTAATAATGAGAATTTAACTACTGTTCCTATTATTTATGAAGATAATCCTAGATATGCAAACTTATTTGGAAGAATTGACCATGTATCTCATATGGGAACAATTACAACTGATTTTAATTTAATAAAAGCTGGATCTTTACATAAAGCAAATGGTGGATATTTAATTATTGATGCTTTAAGTTTATTATCCCAACCTAATTCTTGGGAAGCATTAAAAAGAATGTTAAAATCATCACAAATAAATTTAGAAACAATAGAAGAATCAATGGGTTTTACAGCGTCATTTGTGATTGAACCTCAAAGTGTAGACTTAGATGTAAAAGTTATTTTAATAGGCTCAAGAGAAATTTATTCTCTTCTTTATTCTTATGATGAAGATTTTAAAGAATTATTTAAAATAGAAGCAGATTTTGAGAATAAAATTAAAAGAAATAATGAGAATATTCTTTTATTTATAAATATTATTAGCAATATAATAAATGAAAGAAATTTACTTCCTGTTTCTAAAAAAGCATTAGGTAAAATTATAGAATTCTCATCTAGACTTTGTTCTGATTCGTCTTATTTATCCAGTGATTTTGCAGCTATTTCTGACTTATTACAAGAGTCTAATTATGTATCTTCAAAAAGAAATTCTAAAATGATAAATTTAGAAGATATTCTTAATGTGCTAAAACAAAGAGTATATAGAAAAGAGAGAATAAAAGAAGAAGTTTATTCCCAAATAAAAGATGAAACAATTCAAATTAATACAAAAGGCGAAAAAACAGGGCATATAAATGGATTAGCTGTAATTGATTTTGGAAATTATTCATTCTGTATTCCTATGAAAATATCTTGTTTAACAAAAGTGGGAAAAGAGGGTGTTGTTACAATTGAGAGAGAAGTTGAACTATCAGGTTCAATTCATTCAAAAGGTGTATTAATTATTTCATCTTATTTAGCTTCAAGGTATGCTCCTGATTTTGTATTATCATTAAGTGCTTCATTAGTATTTGAACAATCTTATTCAATGATAGATGGAGATTCTGCTTCTTTGGCTGAATTATATGCTCTTCTTTCATCAATTTCAAAAGTTAAAATAAAACAAAACTTTGCAATTACAGGATCAATTAATCAAAGTGGTGATGTTCAAGCTATTGGAGGAGTTAATGAAAAAATAGAGGGATTTTTTGATGTATGTAAATTAAAAGATAAAAATTTTGAGTCATCTGTGATTATTCCTTTTTCGAATATTAAAAACCTAATGTTAAAAGAAGAAGTATTAGAAGCTGTAAAAAGTGAACAATTTAAAATTTATGCAATTAAACATATAGATGAAGGTGTTAAACTTTTAATGGGAATGCAAGCTGGAAAAATAAATGAAAATGGAAAGTTTCCCAAAAATACTTTGAATTATTTAGTAAATAAAGAATTGAAAAATTTAAGTAAATTAAATCTTAGTAAATAGAAATATTATCAATAATATTTCTACTATCTTTTTAATTTAAAAGTTTAACTTTCTTTTTCTTTGATAATATTCTTCTGTAGGCATTTTTTATCTTTTTTATGTAATTTAAAGAAAAATTAATAGTTTTATTTTATTTTTTCAAATCATTTTACTTATATATATGTTAAAATTGCTAATGATAAATAAATATGAAATATTAAAAAATACTTTTGGCCACGAGCAGTTTAGGTCTTTCCAAGAAGATGTTGTTGATGCAATTATAAAAGGTGAAGAAGTACTTACAATTTTACCAACAGGTGGAGGAAAATCTCTTTGTTACCAACTTCCTGCTTTATTAATGGAAGGAGTTACTGTTGTAATTTCTCCCTTAATTGCTTTAATGCAAGATCAAGTTAGAGCTTTAAAAGATTTAAATATTTCTGCTGCTATGATTAATTCATCTCAAAACATAAATGATAATAATCAAGTTTTACAAGATTTATTAGAAGGTAAATTAAAATTCATTTATGTGGCACCTGAGAGATTTACTTCAAATGATTTCGTGGGTGTTTTACAAAGAATTAATATAAATTATTTTGTAATAGATGAAGCTCACTGTGTATCTGCTTGGGGACATGAGTTTAGGGCTGAATATAGAAACCTTGATAGACTAAAACAATTTTTTCCAGATATTTCAATTGCTGCCTTTACTGCCACTGCTACAAAAAAAGTACAAGAAGATATATCTGCTTCTTTAAATTTACAAAATGTTAGAGAATTTAGAGCTAAAACACAAAGAGATAATTTAATTATATCTTGTGAACCTAGAGTATCTAATGGTAAAAATCAAGTATTAAACTTTTTAAAAAAACATAAAAAAGCATGTGGAATTATTTATACTTTTACAAGAAAAGAAACTGAAACTACAGCTAAATATCTAATCCAAGCAGGATATAGTGCTAAAGCATATCATGCAGGTTTAAGTGCTGAGATTAAAAATGAAATATTTAATGATTTTGTATACGAAAAAATAGATATTGTAGTAGCTACTATTGCTTTTGGAATGGGAATTGATAAATCTAATATTAGATTTGTAATTCATACTTCTATGCCTAAAACTGTTGAAAACTATTATCAAGAAATAGGCCGGGCTGGAAGAGATGGAGCTATATCTTATGTTTATTTACTTTATTCCAAAAGTGATGAAATAAAAAGAAAAATTCAAATTAACGATGCAATTGATAATTCTTATAAAAGTACTGCTTTAGATAAATTAGAATATATGTATAGATATTGTATTTCAAATAATTGTAGACATAAAATTATTGCTTCATATTTTGATGATGAAATAAATGCTTGTGATACATCTTGTGATTCTTGTACAAAAGAACCAGTGGAACAAGTTAATAGAACTCTTGAGTCTCAAAAACTATTATCAGCTATTTATAGAAGTGATGAAAGGTTTGGTCTTAATCATATTATTGATATTTTGAGAGCTTCAAAGAATCAGAAACTTTTAGAGATGAATCATGATAAACTTACTGTTTACGGAATAGGGCAAGATAAAAGTAAAAATGAATGGGTTGCTATTGCTGATAAACTAATAGATATAGAAGCTATTATTTTAGGTGAATTTAGAGTTTTAAAACTTACCGGTCTAGCTTTTGATATATTAAAGAAAAAAACAGAAGTATTTATTGATTCTGATAAATTAGGTCATGTTTCAAAAGTCGAAGTAGAAGATACAGTTTTATCATTTGATGAAGAATTATTTGAAAAATTCAGAGCTTTAAGAAAAAAAATATCAAATGAAAATGAAGTTCCTGCTTATGTTATATTTGGTGATAAAACTTTAAAAGAATTATCTTTAAAACTTCCAAAATCAAAAGAAGAAATGTTAGAAATAAATGGTATTGGTGAAGTTAAATATGAAAAATATGGAGAAATATTCTTAGATCTTTGTACAAATATTAAAAATGAATTTGAAGAAAAAATAGATACTCGAGTTGAGTTGAAAAAACTTACAAAAACATATTTAGATACTTTAGAAGTTTTAGAAGAAGATAAGAGCTTGGAAGAAGTATCAATGATAAGAGATTTAAATATTTCCTCAGTTTTAACACATTTAAGACTATTAGTTCAACATGGAAAAGTTTCAAAAGAGAAAAAAGAAGAATTACTTGAGCCTATTTCAATTAGTCCTTCTGTATCTTCGTGGATAGAAGAAGGATTAAAACTTAAAAAAATGAAAGAGTTAAAAATGGACTTATATTTATATGAGTCTTTAAAAGATTTAAAGGATATATAAGATGTCTGAAATTTATGAGTCTAATTCATTTGAAGTATTTTTAGATATTTATAATGGAATAACTATTAATAACTTCCATAAAAACAAAGAAAAAGAGAAGTTCGAAGAAAATATAAACAATTTGATTGAAGAGTTAGAAAAAGATAAAAGAAATCTATTATGGATTCACTTAGATATAAAAGATTCAAGATATATTTCTTTTTTAACATCAAATGATTTTAAATATCATACCTGTCATGAGAATTCAATTTTATTAGTTAAAAGATTAATCAAAAATTCAATAATTCCAACAGCTTCAAATCATACCTTAGGTGTGGGAGTTATTGTAATAAATGATAAAAATGAAATACTTCTAATAAAAGAGAGATATTCAAATATTGGCTTTAAATTGCCAGGTGGTCATATAGATGATGGTGAATTAATTCAAAGTGCTGTTATTAGAGAAGTAAAAGAAGAAACAGGAATTGATGTTGAATTTGAATCAATTATGAACATAGGTCATTTTTATCCTCATCAATTTGATAAGAGTAATATGTACATATTATGTAAAGCTAATGCAAAATCTAGTAAAATACAAATTAATGATACAAATGAAATAATACAGTGTGAATGGATTGATTTAAATACATATTTAAATGATGAAAATACTTTTGAATATATAAAAGAAATTGTGAAATCATCTTTGAATTTTTCTGGTTTAGAAATTAAAGAACTAGAAATATTTAAAAGTCTAAATAAGAACTGTGAATTATTTTTTAATAAAAACTAAAATAAAGGTTTACTTTGGAATATTTATCTAGAAGAATGGTAATGTACCCACATCTTAATGCTGCAGGAATCTTATTTGGGGGAATGGCACTAGCATGGTTAGACGAAGATGCTATTATTTTTGCCTCAGATTTATTAAATACAAATAAAATTGCTTTAGTTAAAATGTCTGAAGTTGTTTTTAAATCAGTTGCTAATATTGGTGATATTGTAATAACTGGAACAGAACTTGTTAGAGTTGGACGTACTTCAATTACAGTTAGGTCAGTAATTAGAAATAAAACTACTAATCAAATCATTTTACAAGTAGACGAAATAGTAATTGTTTCTTTAGATTATAATAAAAAACCTATACCTCATAACCTAGAAAAAATATAAATCTTTATATTTTTTCTGTTATTTATTCTATTTTTATACCAAAAATACACTTTTAACCCTCTTCTTGATGATACACTAAATTAATCAAAGGAGATTTTAATGTTAGCAGAAATAAATTCATTCTTAAATGACTTAATCTGGGGAAACATATTAATTTATATGTTACCAATTTTAGGTATATTTTTTACAGTAAGTTCTAGATTCGTACAATTTAGATACTTTTTCAAAATGTTTCATATTTTAAAAGAAACAGCACATGATAAAGAAGGACATATCTCGTCTTTCCAAGCACTTATGTTAAGTGTTGCAGGTCGAGTTGGTGGTGGTAATATTGCAGGTGTTGCAGTTGCTATTACTTTAGGTGGTCCTGGAGCTGTTTTTTGGATGTGGATGATTGGTCTAATTGGTATGGCTACATCATTTTTTGAGTGTTCTTTAGCTCAATTATATAAAGAAAAAGATGGTAAAGAAGCCGGTCTTTATAGAGGTGGTCCAGCTTATTACGTTACTAAAGCTTTAGGTCAAAGATGGTTAGGAATTGTAATTTCTTTTCTATTAATGGTGACTTTTGGATTTGCATTTAATGCAACTCAATCATTTATTATTTCAACTTCATTTGAAGCATCATTTGGTGTTCCTACTTGGATTACTGGTTCTACTTTAGCATTAGTATTTGCTTTAGCTATTTTTGGTGGAGTAAAAAGAATTGCTAAAATTTCTGAAGTAATTGTTCCTGTTATGGCTGGATCTTATTTATTAATTGCTTTAGTTGTAATTGTTTTAAATATTGCAGAAATTCCTGCTTTAATTTCTATGATTGTAAGCGAAGCGTTTAATCCTTCATCTGCAATTGGTGGTGGACTTGGTGCTGTTATTTTACAAGGTGCTAAAAGAGGTATGTTCTCTAATGAAGCTGGTTTAGGTTCTGCTCCTAACGTTGCAGCTGTTGCTTATGTAGCTCATCCAGTTCAACAAGGTATTGTTCAATCATTCTCAGTATTTATTGATACAATTATTTTATGTTCTTGTACTGCCTTTATTATTCTTTTATCTGGTGTTTATGAACCAGGTACATCAGGAATTCAAGGTGTTTTATTAACTCAAAATGCATTAATTGAACATGTTGGTCCATTAGGCGGATATTTTGTAACATTAGCATTATTCTTATTTGGTTTTTCTTCTGTTCTATATAATTATTATTTAGCTGAAAATGCATTAAACTTCTTTACAAAAGGTGATACTAAATACTTTTCAGCATTTAAAGTTTTATGTATTGCTTTAATTTTATGGGGAGCATTCCAAAACTTAGGTTCTGTATTTGCATTCGCTGATTTAACTATGGGATTATTAGCTGTTATCAATATGACAGTTATTGCTATTTTATATAAACCAGTATTAAAATTAATCAAAGGTTATGACAGACAGTTAGCAGAAGGTAAAAATCCTGTGTTAAGATATAACGATTATAAAGAATTTAATATTGACGAAACTACTTGGAAAGAAATTGTTGATAATATCAATGATAAAAGAGCAAGTAAATAAAATATGAGTTTTTCTTTCTAGAAAAGCTCACAAAAAACCTTTTTTTTGTATAATATGAAAAAAAGGTTTTTTTATGTTCAATAAACAAGGTGTTCCATTCTTTATTATAATAATACCTTTTGCTTGTATACTATTTTCATCTTTTTTTACTGTCTCTTATTACCAAAAACTCCAAAATAAATCTTTTAAAAAAGAGATTTTAACTATAAAACAAACTATAACTTTAAGCCAAAAACAAATTCAATCAATTATTAAAAATAAAAAAACACAACATTCTATTTCTGAAAAAGAATTTATAGACTTTGTAATGGTTTTAACTTTATGTGTATTATTTTTTCTTAGTATTTTTACACTTATGATGAGTTCTATAATTGCAGATATTGTAAAAGATTATGTGAAAAAAGTTGAGACAAAAGAAGAAAGTTTAGTAAATTTAAATAAGACATTATTATCAAAAGTTTCACTTGCACTTAAAGAAGCAAAAGAAAAAGACAAAGCTTTATTTCAGCAATCAAGACTTGCAAGTTTGGGTTCTATGATTAATATGATAGCTCATCAGTGGAGACAACCATTAAGTGAATTATCAGGTGTCTTAATGGAATTAGAACTTTCAACAAGATTTGATAAGGTTGATAAAAATCATGTATTAGAATCAATAAATAGATCTGATAGAGTTATTAACTATATGTCTAATACTATTGATGATTTTAGAAACTTCTATAAACCTGACAAAGTTAAAGAATATTTTTTAGTTTCTTCTGCTTGTGAGAATGCTTTAAATTTAATTAATGCTTCTTTAAAAAATTTAAATATTAAATATGAACTTATAATTATTAATGATAAAAAAATTAATACTTTTTTAAGAGAATATTCTCAAGTTATTTTAAATATAATCTCAAATGCAAAAGATGTATTAGTTGAAAAAAAGATAAAAAATCCTAAAATAGAAATTATTATTGACTCTTCTTCTAAATATTCTAAAGTTTATATAAAAGATAATGCTTTAGGAATCAAAAAAAAGTATCTTGATTTGATTTTTGACCCATATTTTTCTACAAAAGATTCAAAACATGGAACAGGTTTAGGTTTGTACATCTCAAAACTAATTATTGAAAAGAATATGCAAGGAGAATTATCAGTTAAAAATGATAAAGAAGGTGCAGTATTTATGATAAAGGTAAAAAATGGATGATAATTCATTAAAGATATTTAAACAAATAGATATCTTATGTGTAGAAGATGAAGATGGTATTAGGGAAATGATTGTAAAAACTCTAAAATATTATTTTAGAAATGTTTATGAATCTTCTAATGGAGAAGATGCTTATTCTTTATACCTAAAATATAAACCAAAAATAATATTATCAGATATAGAAATGCCTAGTGGAAATGGAATTAAATTCATTACAAAAGTAAGAGAAAATGATTTAGAAACTATGGTTATT
>JABSON010000133.1 GCA_013215915.1 Campylobacteraceae bacterium
AGTAAAAATTACAAAAAAGATTCTTTATTTACAAAGATTCTTCAAAAAAGATTTTAATCTAAATATATTAGAGGAATAAATATTCATCAGAAAGATATAAAAGTATATTTAGATACTTTACAAAACTTACTTAATCTTGGCCTTGATGTAAATAAAAAAAGCTTCTTCTTTTATCTTAAAATATAGAGAAAGAGTTTTTAATAAAGAATGCTATTTAATTCATTCTTTATTAATAAAGATTAATGAGTTTTTTCTATTTCTATATAAAGGTTTTTTATTCATATCTTTTAATGAGTCTTTTACAAGTTTTTGTAAATTATCATGATCTGGAGATTTTGAGCAAACAGGATCAGTAGCTTTCATGTTTTTTGTTAAAGCATAAGCTTGACATCTACATCCTCCAAAATCTTTTTCTTTCTCTGGACAAGTTCTACAAGGATCAGGCATCCAGGCATCACCTCTAAAAAAGTTAAAGGCTTCTGAATCATTCCATATCTCTTTAATTGAAAAATCTTTTACATTTGGGAAATGCAAGGGCAAAGTATTAGCTGTATTACATGGAAGGGCATTGCCGTCTGGATTAATTGTTAAAAATGTTGTACCCCATCCATTCATACATGGCTTTGGTCTTTCTTCAAAATAATCAGGTACTACAAAAAATACTTTCATATTAGTTTTTTTCTCTCTATAATAATCACAAGTTTTTTTAGCTTGAAGAATTTGTTCTTTTGTAGGTAAAAGAGAATCTACATTTTTTAAAGCCCAACCATAATATTGAATATTTGCAATTTCTAAGTAATTAGCACCTAACTCTTCAGCAAAATCAATAATATCAGCAATTTGATGAATATTTTCTCTTGTTATACAAGTATTTATAATTAACTGCAAACCTTCATCTTTTATTTCTTTGGCAATTTCAAGTTTTTTATCATAAGCAGATTTATTATTAGTAATTAAAGTCATAGTCTCTTTATCATGAGATTGAATTCCTAATTGCACAGTTTTTAAACCAGCATTTTTAAGTTTTTTTATAATTCCTTTTTCACCACCCACACCAGAAGTAATTAAATTAGTATAAAACTTTAGGTCATTTGCTTTTTTTATAATTTGTACAATATCTTTATTAAGTAAGGGCTCACCTCCTGATATTCCTAATTGAACTGCACCCATTTCTCTAGCTTCTTCCATTACTCTAAACCAATCTTCTTTTTTCATGACATCTTTAGTCAAAGCAAAATCTAATTGGTTATAACAATAATTACACTCTAAGGGGCACTTGTGTGTTAATTCTAATAGTATCCATAAGGGTGGTTTTATTTTAATAAAATCATTTTTCATACTTCACCCACCCTCTTCTCATAGCTTCATCTAAAAAATCACAAACATCATTAATTAAATCTTTTGTTTCAAATTTATTTTCTAAAATTTCGCTTATTTTTAAAGCTGTATTATTTCCATTACATAAATTCATAATTTCACCTGCACTTTGACTTAATTGCACCATTCCTTCTGGATATAAAAGAACAAAACAATCCTGTTTTTCTTCAAACTGTAATTGAAAATGATTATTTACTTGTAATAATTGTTCTTTTTGCATTAATGTCCTTAATATTAAAATATGGTGGTCTTTTTAATTGATATGCTAAGTATAAAGCATCACACATAGTCCATAAAATATCTAGTTTAAACTGCAGGATCTCACAGGCTTTATTTTGCAAATCAACAGTATTAAATTCTTCTATAGTAATTTCTAAACCATGCTCAACATCTCGTCTTGCTTCTTTTAATCTTTTTTGAAAATATCTTAGTCCATCATCTTTTATCCAAGGATAATGTTTGGGCCAAGTATCTAATCTTTGCTGATGAATTTGGGGTGCAAACATTTCTGTTAGTGAGCTCATTGAAGCTTCTTTCCAAGAAGCTCTTCTTGCAAAATTAATATAAGCATCAACAGCAAATCTAACACCTGGTAAAACAAATTTATGAGATAATAGATCTTCTTTTTTCAAACCAACTGCAACTCCCAGTTCTAACCAAGCTTCTATTCCTCCACCAACACTATCATGATCTACAATTCTTTGTATCCATTTTCTTCTATGTTCAATAGGAGGATTATTAGACATAATAGCTGCATCTTTAATAGGAATAGCACTTTGATAATAAAATCTATTTGCTACCCATCCTTGAATCTCTTCTTTTGTACATTCGCCTTTATACATTCGAATATGAAAAGGATGATGAATATGATACATAGATCCCATAGATCTCAATTTATCTTCAAAGTCTTTTTTATTTAATAACTTATTCATTTTTTTCCTTATATATCTATTCTCATACCATCATAAGAAATTTCTATTCCATGTGATATTAGCTCTTTATATTCTTTATTACTTTCATCTAAAATCGGATTTGTATTATTAATATGTATTAAGATCTTTCTAGGCTTTTTCAAAGTATCTAATACTTTTATTAAACCATTTTCACCATTTAAAGGAACATGTCCCATATCAGTACCAAGTTTATTTGAGAATCTTCCTTTTATCATTTCATCATTTGTCCATAAAGTTCCTTCAATTAATAATAGATCAGATTTAGCCATTTCTTCAATAATATGATTTTCTAAAACTCCAAGTCCTGGTAAATAAAATAGTCTTTTTTTTGTTTTTTTATTTATAATAGTAATTCCAATATTATCTCCAACTCTTGGATTATCTCTATAAAGAGAATATGGAGGTGCATTTGAAATTAAAGAATGGGCAAAAAATTCATGATTTGGCATTACAGGAATTTTAAACTTAGAAGCATTAGGAAAAACTTCATTATATTTAACACCTCCACCATTCCATGATTCAAGCATTTTAAATAAGGGAAAAGAAGTATTTAATTCTTCATTTACTTCTTTTGTGCAATATACTTCGTGAGGACAGCCTTCTCTTAAACCTAAAAGACCTGTAGTATGATCAATTTGTGCATCCATAAATACAATAGCTTTAATTCTATTTTCTCTTAGTTTTTTTGGATGTAAAAAAGAAGAGTTATGAATTTGTTCTAAAATATCAGGTGAAGCATTAAATAAAACCCAATTTTCTCCATCTTCACTTAAAGTAATTGAACTTTGAGTTCTTCTTTTAACTGTTGATTTTCCTTCTCTATAAGCTTTACAATTTGAACAATTACAATTAAATTGAGGTAAACCACCTCCCGCACTTGAACCTAAAACTTCAATTCTCATTTTTATCCTTATTTATATAAAATAGATTTTATTAAAAAGTAATCTTACTTCTTAATAAAACTATAAAAGAGCAGAGAATTCTGCTCTTTATTTTTATGTAGTACAAATATACATTGTAACTTCAAATCCAAATCTATTATCTACAAATGTTGGTTTTTCCCATTTCATATTGGCTCCTTTTTTTAAATTTTTATTTTTTTACTATTCTTGATTTATGTAATTTAAATACATGAACTGATCCACCTTGGTTTAAGTATTTAACAGTTTTTGCAACTTCACCTCCCCATAAAGGAACAGCTCCACCCCAGCCAGAAACTACAGATATATATTGTTCACCATTTTGTTCCCAAGTAATAGGAGAACTTACAATTCCAGAACCTGTTTGAAATGAGTATAAAATTTCACCAGTTTCATCATCAAGTGCTAGGAATTTACCTTCAGGAGTTCCTATAAATACCAGTCCACCTGCAGTTGTTAAAACACCACCCCATAAAGGAGCATTATTTTTATAAATCCATTTGATTTTTCCACTAACTGGATCAATCGCTTTTAAAGCACCAATATGGTCATCATAAATTGGTTTAATTGTAAAACCAGCTCCCATATATGCAGCACCTTTTTTGTATGTTGCAGGTTTATTCCAAATATCCATTCCCCACTCATTTGCAGGTACATAAAATAAGCCTGTTTTTTGAGAAAAAGACATTGGATTCCAGTTTTTTCCACCTAAAAATGATGGTACTGAGAATACTGACTTACCTTGTTTACCATTAATAGGTTTACCTGGACGATTATCTTCATTTAAAATAGGACGACCATTTTCATCAATACCTTTAGCCCAAGTAATTTTATCAACAAAAGGAAGTGATCTAATATACTTACCTGTAATTCTGTCAAGTACATAAAAGAAACCATTTTTATCAGCAGTAGCCCCTGCTTTAATAGTTTTTCCATTTTCTTCATATTCAAATAATACTAATTCAGAAATTCCATCATAATCCCAACCATCATTAGGAGTTGTTTGGAAATTCCATACAATTTTTCCTGTATCTGGGTTAATTGCTACTCTTGAAGAAGAATATAAATTATCACCTGGTCTCTCATGTGAATTCCAAGGAGAAGGATTTCCTGTTGGAACATAAATTAAATCAGCATCTGGATCATAAGTAACACCATTCCATGGAGCAGCACCACCGTGTTTCCAAATATCACCAGGCCAAGTTGCATTAGTAACACCTGTAATTCCATTTTCTTTACCCTTTAAATAACCCATATGTCCTTCAACCATTGGTCTTGACCATACAAGTTCACCAGTTAAAGGATTTCTTGCATCTAATCTTCCAACAACACCAAATTCACCACCAGAATTTCCAGTAATTAAAAGATCTTTAACTATTAAAGGAGCTGCTGTATATGAATAACCCTCTTTATAAGAAGCAATTTTCTTTTTCCATCTAACTTTTCCTGTTTTTCTATCAAGTGCCACAATTTTTGCATCTAGTGTTCCAAAAAATACTAGATCTTTATATAAAGCAGGTCCTCTGTTAATAACATCACAACATGGTAAGATTGCTGCTGGAAGTCTTGCATCATATTGCCAAATTTCATCCCCTGTTAAAGTATTTATTGCATACATTCTAGAGTATGATGCAGTTACATACATTACACCATCTTTAACTAAAGCTTGAGATTCTTGACCTCTTTGTTTCTCTCCACCAAAAGAAAAATTCCAAACAGGAACTAAGTCTTTAACTGTATTTTTGTTAATCTCACTCATAGGCGAGAATCTCTGAGCTTTTTGTCCCATACCATAAGAAACTACATCTTCTATTGTTTTTGCATCATTTAAAATATCAGAATATTCAACTGAAGCAAAACCTGCTTTTTCAATCTTTGTAAGCTTAGCAGTGTCATTCATACTGCTAGGCACACAAGCACTAATTAATGCAGATATTGATAATACCAACGCACCATTTAGTAAATGTTTTTTTAACATAAATTCTCCTTATTTTTTTAACAAAGCAATTAGAACAACTTTGTTTATAAGAAATTGTATTTAAAATGTATAGCTTGAATATAGGTTATACATTTAAATATTATTTATCTTGATTATTTATTTTTTTTTGAAGATGTAGATTTTGATTGATATCCTATAAAAGCAAGTAGTAATGAAGAAAGAAATAAAATAATAATAATAATAAAAGTACTTAAATCAAATTTTAAATATAAAGAAAAACGTATAAATTCTACAATATAAGTAAAAGGATTATAAGAAGAAAGATTAAATAATAATAAAGATGAATCTTTTATTTTCCATAAGGGATATAAAGCAGAAGACATAAAAAACATAGGAAAAATTACAAAATTCATAACAGAAGCAAAGTTTTCTAATTGTTTAATAACAGATGATACAAATAAAGCAAAAGCATTTAAAATAATAGAAGTAAATAAAATCACAGGAACAATAATTATGTAAGCTAAAAGTTCCATTTGAACACCATAAAAATAAGCTACAAATAAAAATGCCATAGCTTGAATAGTAGAAACTAGTCCAGTTGCAAACATTTTACAAAAAAGTAAATAATTTCTTGAAATATGTGAAGATAGTAAAATCTTCATAGAACCCATTTCTTTATCAAATAGAGTAGATAAAGAACTTTGCATACCATTAAATAATAAAATCATACCAATTAAACCAGGAACAATATAAGTTTCGTAAGTGATGTATGTTTCATAAGGAGGTATTATGGCAAGTCCAAGTGCTGCTTTAAATCCACTTGAAAATATAACTAACCATAATAATGGTCTAACTAAAGCAGAAAAAAACCTAGACTTTTGTTTTACAAATCTAAGTAATTCTTTATATATTATTCCAAAAGCACAATAATATAAACTTTTCATTATTTACCTTCTTTTCTAGCTTTTGTTAGATATGAAAATACTTCATTTAATGATTTTTTATTATGTTTTATTAGCATTTCTTCTAATAAACAGTTTTCAATAATCTCACCATCTTTCATTAAAGCCACTTTATCATCACCTTTTACCTCATCAAATAAGTGAGTAATCCATAAAACACAAATATTTCTATTTTTAACCATAAGCCTTATAAATTCTAAAATATCAAATCTTGATTTAACATCAAGTCCTACAGTAGCTTCGTCTAAAAGTAATATTTTAGGATCATTTATTAAAGATCTTAAAATTTCTACCCTACGCCTATGACCTTGGTTTAAATCTCTAATTTTTATATCTAATTTATCTAACAAATCTAAGGCTTTTAATTCATCTTGAATTTTTAAAAAAGCTTCTTTAAAATTAACGCCTTGGATACAGGCATAAAAAAATAAATTTTGTCTAATACTTAAATCTAAATCTAGACTTGATTCTTGGAATACTATGCCTATATTCTTTAAAGCTTTTTTGTAATTTGTTAAAGAATAAGAGTTTATAAATATTTTACCATCTTGAAGAGATAATAATCTTGTAATAAGTGAAAACAAAGTTGATTTCCCTGCACCATTAAGTCCTAATAATACAAAGAATTCTCCTTCTTTAATTTCTAAAGAAATATTTTTTAAAACTTCTTTTTTATCATAAGAATAAAAAATATTTTCAACTCTTAAAAGTGTTTTCATTATTTTTTAGCAATTACTGCTAATCCCCAAGGATATCTTCCTACTTTTATTGATTTTAAAACTTTTAGTTTTTTAACATCAATAATAGAGATATCAGAAGAAACTCCATTGGTTACATATAATTTACTCTCATTTTCAACAAAAGCTAATTGCCAAACTCTTTTACCAACTAATAAATATTTTATTACTTTAAATGTTTTAGCATCTACAACAGCTACATGATTAGCAGGACCAAGTGCTACAAAAGCATATTTACCATCAGAACTTAGTGTAATACCAACTGGTTGTATTAAGTCTTTATAAATACCAGGAATTTTAAAAGAAATAGTTTTTAACTTTTTTTTGGATTTTGTATCAATAATTGATACTGTTCCACCTATTTCAGAACTAGCCCAGATTTTATCTCCACTTTTAGAAAACTCAATATGACGAGGCCTTTGATCAACAGGAGTATTATGAATTATTTTATAAGTACTTGTATCAATCCAATGTAAAAAATTAGATGTTTCTGAAGAATTAATAGCAATCTTTCCATCAGGTGAAATAGCCATACCCTCAGGCTCAACTCCTACATCAATTTGACTTACAACTTCTCTTTTTATTACATCAACAACAGTTATAACAGCATCATCTTCATTAGCAATATATAAATGCTTATCATTAGGATGAAGAGCAAACTGCTCAGGATCATCACCTGATGGTAAATCACCAATTATTTTATTAGTTTTAGTATCTAATATTTGTACCGTATCATCATCACTTGCACAAATATATAATAAAGAATTATCTTTATTTAAAATAATGCCTCTTGGTCTCTGTCCTACTTGAATAGTTTTAATAACTTTTTGTGTTTTTGAGTCAATTAGACTTAGAGTATTATCTTTTTCGTTAGATACATAAATAGTATCAGCTAATAAAGAAGAAGATAAAAACAAAGATGCAGTTAATAATATTTTTTTCATAATAAACCTTAATATAATTTCAAAAAGTATATAAAAAGTTTAAAGCCTAAAAATAGCAAAGTCTTTTTTTTATCTTAGAGCTATAATTTACACCTTCTTTTACAAGAAAATCCATTAACTAAGTTTTTTAAAGACTAAAACTTACTTGGTCAGTGACTACACTTTCTACTTATATTCATATATTTTTAT
>JABSON010000134.1 GCA_013215915.1 Campylobacteraceae bacterium
TCTTTTAAAACTATTACAATCTAAATCCTTTCTTTCATTTTCTTCAAACAATATTTTTTCAAACTCACTTTTTACACTTAATAACCAAATTGGAATGTTTTTTGCAATAAATCTTTTATTCTTAAAACAGAATGCATTTTTATGTTTTTTAATGCATAAAAATATAATTAAACTTTTTAAGGAGTTTATCGTGATTAATAGAAATAAAATAGTAGATGCTTTTTGGATAAAAAATATTAAAAATATTGGTGATATAAATACTTTTCAGAGACATATTGATGGTGTTTTAATTAAATTAGAAAATGATTTTGATTCAAGATATTTTGAAGAGCTTACTTCTACTGAAAAAGAATTTTTACTTATGTCTTTATGTCTGCATTATTTTAAATAAAGTACTTAGAGTCTATAGAAGTATAGGCTTTATAGTGGTTTATAAAGTATAGAGATTGTACTTCGTTTCTATACTTTTGGTTAGAAGTACTAATTTAAAAGAAAGGATTTTAAATGAATTATCAATATATTGGTCAAATAAAAGGTGCTAAGAGTACAAGTAGAAAAGATAAAACTACACATAAAGATATTTACAATTGTGAAGTTACAGTTCAATTTGAAGATTATGATAAAAATGGTGAGTTAGTTTTAGATACTCAACATATACAGTTTGATATAGGAGAAGTTCAAACATTTAAAGATAACGTAAATAGATTTATAGCTATTCATTACATTTTTTTAAATGTAAAGTCTTGTTCATATATGTTTCCTAATGAGTCTATGCCCTACTCTATTTATGATACTAACCCTTTAGTTCCTAATTTAACTAAAGATAAAAAAACAAGCTAAAGAATGGCTCTCTATAATTTTAGTCGTAAGTCCTAATAGTATTGGTTTTTCTTTATTTATAAAGAATTTAATATTTATTACCTAAAAGGATATCTTATGAAAACTTATATAGTTGCATTTTTATTAATGCTAGTTTGTATTGCTAATCTTAATGGTGCACCTATTGATGCCCCTGATATGAGTGACGCAACAACAAGTGTTACAAATGTTTTTGGTGCAGTACTTGGTGTTGCTGTTTTAATTTTTGGTTTTAAAAAAATCAAATCTTTACTTTAAAGGTCTAAGAAGAAGCGGTCAGGCTTCTTCTTTGTCTATTATGAAACTTGTCTTACTTACATTATATCTCATATCAATGTTAAATGCAGCTGAGCTATTAACTTTCAATAAACCAAATGCAACTTATAGCTTTTGTGTAAAAAGTTATTTTATAAAAAATAATATTTTATTCTATAAAAAGTCTAAGTCAAATAGTTTTTCTAGAGTAAATTTAAGATCAGTTAGAAACTATAAATTTCAAGCTGGCTATATTTTAAAAAATAATAAATGTATTTTAAATAATAAAAGTATAAAAAATTATAACTCAAGAACTAATAAAAATCTAACTTATAATAATTTATCTGAACTTGGTTTATCACTCCATCATTTTAATTTTGTAATGTCATTAAGTGGTATTTTTTGTTCATTCTTATTCTTATATGGTTTATTTAGGTGGATATGATGATTTTATTTGAACTAACAGGAAATCTAGCATTTGATTACTTCTATTCATTAAATATGAATATAGGTCTAATTATTTGGGGCTTTATGTCCGTATTAAAATTGTTAAAAGGTTAATTAATGAAAACTATATTATTAATATTTATTCTTATTGTTTCAATTAAAGCAGAATATACTTTTAATTGTAAATATAGTGCAAGAGCAACAACTTTATATAATTATTCAGAACTTGGTGGTTTAGAAGGATCACATGAAGCTGATCCTGATGGTACAGATATTTTAGCATCATTTGATATTGTTAATGATGGTTTTTTATATTGGGATAATGATAGTCCTGTATGTGGTGGAAGTTCTTTTTCGAATATATTATATGATGCAACTTGTTCAGATACTCAAACTTGTTCTTATGAACCAACAGAAGGAGCTGGAGCTAATTCAATAGTTAAAAACATTAATGAAATGTGGACTAATATTCTTATTCTTGTAGATGGTTATCCTTGTATGCCTCATCCTCTTTCTTCTGTTTCTGTTGGATTATATAACTATGAAACACTTTATGATATGGGTGTATTTGATTTTAGAATTGATGGATATTATCTAGAATCAACTGAGTATGTATCTTCTTCTGTTGCTGCTGAACAAAGAGCAATATGTGAAGATGATGAAACTCCAGATCCAACTAATCCTGGTGATTCGACTAATTACACAGGACAACTAAATCAATTAATAGATAATACAAGCAAAAATAAATCACAAGATGAAAGATCACAAAGTTTAAGTGATAGATTAACAACTTTTATTGATAACCTTAATCCTTCTGAGGATATGGATGCAGACCTATCAGGTTTTCAACGTAACTTTGAGGGTAAATTAGGTGATGCTTATTCTACTTATGCTGATGTCTTTGGTTTCTCTTCCTATGGTGCAGCACCCGCTGTAATTTCATTTGATTTATTTAATGTGACTTATGAAGTATTTAATATAGAAATCATAGAACCTTATATAAACAATATTAGATTAGTATTTCTAACTTTTGCATATCTTTGGGGTTTTATAATAGTAATAAAAACAATATAAAGGATAAATTATGTTTAAAGCTATTTCTTTAATATTAGATTTTTTAGGAATTATTTCTCAAAATCCTATTCTTCAAAAAATTACAATATTTGCATTCTTTTTTACTTTAGTTTCTTATACAGTTACTTTCTTTATAGATAAAGTATCAGTAGATTTAGGCTCTATTTCAGAGATATTAGTTTTAGCTTCTTATTTAGGCTTTCTAAGTGCTTTAAAAGTTGTATTTAACATTATAATATCTGGTTTTATTGCAAAACAGATACTAGCGTTTATTAGGTCTTAGTTATGGTATCACTAATAGTAGGATTCCCTGGATCTGGAAAAACATATTATGCAATTGATAAAATACATAAAATAATGTCTAATAAACATGATTTATCAGAAGACATAGAAATAATTTATTCTAATATAAATGGATTAAATATAGAACTTTTTCCAAAGTCAGAAATAATGTTAAAAAAATTTAATATTGATGATTTTCTTAAGTATATAAATGAGTGTTTTGAACTTTATGACTTACATAAAAATGAACATGATGTAGATGAGTATTTAATAGAGTTCTCAAAAAATAATAATTATTTTAATTGTTTGATTATTTTTGATGAATGTCACGATTTTTTATCAAATCAAGATAGAGTTAAAATCTTTTGGCTTACTTATCATAGGCATTTACATCATGAAATTGATCTCCTAACGCAAAACAAAACTCTAATTAACTCAAAGTATAGAGCAATACCTGAAATCTTCATAGAAGCACAGCCTAGAAGTAAAAAGCTATTTTCAAATACTTTAAATTATAAATACTATGCAAGCTTTGCTATGAGAAAAATAGATATGTTTAATACATCGTCTATAAAAACTGACAAAGAGGTTTTTGAATTATATAAAAGTGGGAATGAATCGCATCAGAAGTCAATTATTAAAAAGTTTATTTACATTTTATTTATAGGAATTATTCTTGCATCTGTTTTATTTTACAAGTTATTCAATACTTTTTCAAATGATGATAATACAAAATCAAGTAATAATGAACAAATTAAAGAAATCTTTAATAAAGAACCAGAAAATATAGAAAACTCAAATAATGACAATTTGGTACTTTTAATTCAACAGTACTCAAAAGATGGGTATTTAATTTATGATCATTACTATTCAGTAGTACATTTTAGAAAATTCATTAAACATACAAACTCAAAAGTATTAAGTTCATATTACATTTATAGAACTAAAAGATATTTTGCTAAATCCCATTATCTAAGAACAACACAAGAGAAATTATCAGAATATTTTATTTTAAATGAACCTCTAGAAGACGATATAAACGAAACTGACGAAGGAAGTAGAACTAAGATAAAAAACTAAGGAGCGAAGAGCGACTTGGTTTTTTATCTTAGTTCCTTGACTAACTATAAAAAAGTTTCGTCAAAGATAAATAAAAGGAGAAAAGATGTTTGGTATCACAAAGTTTACAAGAGAACTAGCACTTAATAAAATTAATTATCAAAGAAAGTTTTTAGAGAACAATTTTATTTCATTTGGTTCTAACGATATACCCTTAAGTTCATTTGTTAAAAATGCTTATCATAACTCAGATAGATATATAGCAGAAGTAAATCATAGGGTTTGGTCTTTATATCATTATGCTAATAATAAAAGTTTAAAGAATGTATTTGGAACTATCACCCTACCCAGTTCTTATCACAAGAAAATATCTAATAGATATAAAAACAAAAATTATATAAATGATATTGAACACACTCCAAAAGCAGGAGCATTATATTTATCTAAGATGTTTAAGAGATTATTAGACTTAAGAGTATTTAGAGATATTAAAAAAGAAGATAAATGTTATTTCAGAGTATATGAACCACATAAAGATGGAACTCCACATTTACATTTTTCTATGTTTGTACCTGTTGATAAAGTAGAAGAAATAGCAGCTAAGTTTAAAGAGTATTTTAAAAATAAATATGAGAATTTACAGGTTAAGTTTGAAACTAATATTAACAATCCTATTGCATATTTAATGAAATATATTTTAAAAACATTTGATGATTTAAGAGATCCTAATTCTAAATATACTGATTTATCTTTATGGTATGTATATAACTCAATTACAAGATTTTATACAAGCAGAACATTAATATCTTTAGATGTATATAGGTGTGTAAATGGACGTTATGATCTATTAGAGCTTACACAAATGTATAAAGATAGAGAACTAGTAGTTTATCTAAATAAAGAAACTAACAAGATACATTCAATCTATGACTCAATAGGAAGTATTTATACAAAAGCTCAAGTAATAGTGCAACAAGTAAAAAGAGATTCAAGATTTAAATTAAATTATAAGAAAAAATATAAAGAACCTATTATTAGAATTGATGGAGTTGAATATATTACTTTCAATAATGAACTTGTAGTATTTGATCCAATTAAACCAGTAGTACAAATGAGTGATATGAATTTATACCAACATTATCTAGATATGAATGAAGATATAGAAGAATATAACTTACATCACTATGGACTTGTAAAAAATGAAATGATAAATAGAGAATTACTTGAAGGAGAAATACTTTCAATTAATGAATATAACGCAGAGTTTGATCTTTGAGATTTGATACTTTATAAAGTATATATAGATCATAGGGTTTACCCCTGCTTAAACAGCAAAAAGAAAAGGATTTAAAATGTGTACATATCTTAGGGTTTCAGAAGTTGTGAATAAAACAGGTGTTGCAAAAAGTACAATTTGGTTATGGGTTAAAGAGAATAAGTTTCCTAAACCTATTAAACTTAGTCCAAGAATAACAGTTTGGGCAGAAGATAAAATAGAGGAATGGATAGAAAGTAAATTTTAGAGAATATATTTTACGCCTCATATCTGATGCGTAAATATTTTAAATACGCATCAAAAGTATTAAAAATAAGTTTAATTAGATAAAAAGATAAACTTAAATAAAACTTAGTTTGAAATGTTTTTACATACATAAACATTTCATAATATAGGACTTATCCCCTTAAACTAGGGATTTTTATACTTTATACTTTTTTTTAATGAAAACAATATATAACGACATAATTGTATCCATTAGCTAACTTAAGTTAATTCGTTGAATAAATAAATATTAGCTAATTTATAATATCTTATAAATGTAGTTTTAGTAAGGTAGAAAAATATTAAGCATATAATAAAAACAAAATATTTGTAAGATTATGTTAAAATTCAATATTAGAAAAAAGGATTTAATTTATGAATAAAGAGTTTATACCACCTACTCTACCACTTGATTTTGATTTTGAAACAACAAAAATATTAAAAAAAACAATCTTAGCAAATAAAGCATTAGCAAAATTAAATGGTATATCAAAGATTATTCCAAATAGTGAGATTTTAATTAATTCATTGGTACTACAAGAAGCAAAAGATAGTAGTGAAATTGAAAATATAATAACAACTCATGATGAATTATATAAAGCAGATATTGATATTGCAGCTGTTTCGAATGAAACAAAAGAAGTACAGAATTACAAAAAAGCATTATTAGAAGGATTTAATCTCGTATCAGATTCAAATCTTTTATTAAAAAGACATATTGTAAAAATTCAAATGGAACTTGAAAATAATACAGCAGGTATAAGAAAACAAAGTGGAACAAATTTAAAGAATGCACAAACAGGTGAAGTTATTTTTACTCCTCCTCAAAACAATCATGATATTCATACTTTATTAGATAATCTTGAAAAATATATTAATGAACCAAATGATCTTGATCCATTAATAAATATGGCAATTATTCATTTTCAATTTGAAACAATTCATCCCTTTTATGATGGTAATGGAAGAACAGGAAGAATAATAAATATTTTATTTTTATTTTTATTGTTAAATGATTTATTAGATATACCTATTTTATATTTAAGTAGATATATTATTACACATAAAAATGATTATTATAGATTATTGCAAGAAGTAAGAACAAAAGATTCTTGGGAAGAATGGATTATCTATATGCTTAGTGCAGTAGAAGAAACTTCTATTCAAACAATTACTTTAATTAATAAGATTAAAAACTTAATGTCAGAGAATAAAATTTTATTAAAAGAAAAATTACCTAAGATTTATTCAAAAGATTTACTAGAAGCTTTATTTATGCATCCATATACAAAAATTGACTTTTTAATTAATAGTTTAGGATTACATAGAGATACAGCTTCTAAATATTTAAACGAATTAGAGAAAATTGGTATTTTAGAAAGTACAAAAAAAGGAAGAACAAAATACTTTATACATAAAGAATTATTTGCTTTATTAAAAGAAGGAATTTAATATACCGACATAATTGGATTTCTTCGGTACATTATTTTGATATACCGACATAATTGGATTTCTTCGGTACATTATTTTAATATACCGACATAATTGGATTTCTTCGGTACATTATTTTAATATACCGACATAGTAATATAACAATAAATTAATTAATTTAAAAAATAAAAAAATCTATTTACTCACAGTTTTTATATAAAATACCAATTAATGTCTAAACACATTTACTTATACAAGTAAATTATTTATTTTTTCCGGGATTTATTTAATTTCTCCGGGATTTTGTTTATTTTAATAAACATTTCCGGGTTTTTATTTATTTTATATTTGATTAATACAAGTCGAGTTGATTATATGTTTGAATAAATTTAGGCTACCCTTCCAGTTTTATTTATGCATCCATACACTAAAATTTATTTTTTAGTAGAAACACTAGGAGTACATAGAGATACAGCATTTAAATATTTAAATGAATTAGAAAAAATAGGTATTTTAGAAAGTATAAAAAAATTGAGAAATAAATACTTTGACATAAAGAATTATTCTCAATATTAAAAGAAGGAATATAATATACTAAAAGGATTAGATTTCTTCGCTATATTCTTTAAAAACTTAAATTTAAATTTTAGGGTACTTTTTGGGGGTATATTGAAATATAGACCGCAACAAGCCCTACTACATCGCATGGTTAAATCCCCCACATCTCCACCAAAAAAAATCATAAAATACTTAGACGACCGACACCATCGTGTATTGAGAGACTTTTTAAGAATTAGAATTTTAATTTTAGTCCGTACGAAAACCTTATTTTACTCATAATAATCCACAAAAGAAATTACTAAATTTATAACTTAAAAATGAAAATTTAACTTCATCAATTTAAATCTATAGACTTCTTCAATAATCTAATATCTGATTCTTCTGTCTTGCATGTTGCACTTCTAATATGAATCTACATTTTAAAGTTGTAAATAAAAGAATAAAGA
>JABSON010000135.1:0-5785 GCA_013215915.1 Campylobacteraceae bacterium
TGATAATATCTTCTTTTGTTTTATAAGAAGTGTTTTTTTTAGTTTTTATATTTTGAAGATAGAGGTATAAAAAAATAATTAATATTACAATTAATATAATAAAAGTAATTTCCATATTTATCCTTAGATATGTAATTAAATATTCTAACATATAACATTTTAATTATAAGAAATAATAATAATATTGAATATGAATAAATAACTAAAGTGTAGATATTACACTTTAGTCATCTTTATTTTGTTCAATATTCCATTTTAAAGTAACTTCATCAGCTTCACCAATGAACTTTTCAATAAACAAACCATCTTTTGAATATAAAAATGATTCAGGTATCCTTTTTACATCTCCAAAAGCTTTTGCTAAATCAAAGTTTGACTGCCCTACTGTAATAGGAAATTCGATTTTATGTTTTTTAATAAAAGCATTTAAGTCTTCAGGACTTATATCTTTATCATATAAAACACCCACTATTTCAAATTTGTCTTTATATTTTGCATACAGTTCATTAAACATTGGCATTTCTTTAATACAAGGTGGACACCAAGTTGCCCAAAAGTTAATTAATACAACTTTTCCATTTAATTCTTTTGAAACAAGAGCTTTATCAATAAGTTCAATATTTATCTTTTTACCTTTAACTGTAGTTAGAGTAACTTTTGTTTCTTTATTTTCACTTTTTATTTCTTCGAAACTTTTAGAATTACTAGCAATTTCTGTAGCTTTTGAACCATTATCAGTATCAGTACAAGCTGATAAAATAAATATAGTTAAAAAAGCAATTAATATATTTTTCATTTATTTTCCTTCTTAATTTGCGATTGTACTAATTTTTCTAAAGCAGAATATGAAAATTCATTTAATTTAATTTTATTAACATAAAATGTAGGTGTTCCTCTAATTACTAAAGTATTAGAATCTTTTACATCAAGTTTTAAATTCTCTAAATATTCTTTTTTATTAAAATCTTTTTTTAATTTTACTAAATCTAATGTTTTAATATCATTAAGATATGTCCAAATAAACTTAGGTTTTGCATTTGAAGATGGAGATATAATATTAAAATAATCATACATTAATTCTAATACTTCTTGATATAAACCTTGTTCTTGTGCAGCTGATAATATTTTAATCATAAACTCAGAATTTACATGATTAGGAAGATGTCTTATTACAATTTTTATATCATTTGGATATTTTTCTAAAAGTTGTTTTACTTTTGGATGAAAACTTTTACAAGCAATACACTGAGGATCAGTCCATTCAATAATAGTAATTTTTGCATCAATATTTCCAAGAACTGGAGAATGTTCTCTTGAAAAAGGAGCATCTAGTGAGGATAAAGATGAATAATCTTTAGTACTTGAGTTTTTATAAAAATATATACTTGCAAATGATGTGAATACTAAGACTATAATTGTAAATAATAATATTTTTTTATTTTTCATTCATAGCCTTTTTATTTCCATAAACTAAAGCTACAAATATTAAAAAGTATCCAATAAAAGATAATAAAGGAATAGTTACAAAACCAAACCAATCTATATATTCTGTGGAACAAGGAACACCTTGAACACAAGGAACAATACTTTCAGGAATAATTTTAAACATTAATAAATTGTGATAAACTGCAAAAAGTAATCCAGGAATAACAAGAACAATTGAATATTTAAATAATTGTTTGTCAGGATATAATAGTGAAACTAAAAATATTAATACAAGTGGGTACATAAATATTCTTTGATACCAACACATAGAGCATGGAATAAATTCCATTATTTCACTAAAAAATAATGAACCAAGAGTAGAACACGAAGCAATTATAAAACAAAATAAAACAATATTTGTATTTATCATTTTAGAATTCATAGATTTCCTTAATTTAAAAATTAATTTTTATAATTTTAGCTATATAAGGTTAACAAAGAATTAATATTTTAAGATAATAAGAGAAGAGAAAGTTTAAAATTAAACTTTCTCTTCATAAATGTTATATATATAATATTATCTGTCTAAATCATATTTACCAATAAAGTTAGCTTCATTTACTTCATCAACAATTTTTTTTGCCATTAAAGATGTAGAATCTGCAATACTTGAAGTTTGAGTAGCTACAGACGCATTTTGCTGAGTACCTTGATCCAATGTTGTAATTGCATCATTAATTTGTTCAATTCCAGCTTGCTGTTCTTTTGAAGCAGAAGAAATATCATTTATAATTGCAGTAGTTTTTAAAATACTTGCATTTAGTTCATCATATCCTGCAATCATTTTATCAGCACTTTGTTTACCTAAATTAGTTTTCACAGTTGCTGATTCAACTAAGTCTTTAATTTCTTTTGCAGCTTCTGCTGATCTTGAAGCTAAATTTCTAACTTCTTGAGCAACTACAGCAAAACCTTTTCCAGCTTCTCCAGCAGTAGCAGCTTCAACAGCTGCATTAAGTGAAAGAATATTTGTTTGAAATGCAATTTGATCAATCACAGTAATTGCATCTGCTATAGCTTGTGTTTGAGAATTTATTTCATTCATTGATTCAACTGTAGAAACAGCTAATTTTTGTCCATCAGAAATAGACTGTTTTAATTCATTAGAATACGCAGCCATATGTGAAATACTATCAGTTGTAGAAATAATAGTACTTGTAATTTCTTCTAAAGCTGCTGCTGTTTCTTCAAGTGATGCTGCTTGTGCATTTGAGCTAGTACTAAGTTTTCCAACATTTAATGATAAACTATTTGCATTCGCTTCTAAAGTTGAACCATTATTTAGATTATCTAATAAAAGTTTATTAATTATTCTTGCTAAATCATTTAAACCTATTGAAATTTTACCATTTGCATTTTGAACATTTTTTGTAAAATCAAGTTTTGTAAAAGAATCCAATACATCTGTAATTTTATTAATATCTCCATCAACATTTTTTTCAATATTTTCAATCATTTCATTAAAGATAACTTTTAATTCTTGCAATGCTTCATTACGAGTTGATTTATTAACTCTAAATGTAAGATGTCCTTTTTTAACTTCTTCAACAACTCTTTTAACATCATTTATTAATTCTTCATCTTGTAAAACTAAAGATTCAGTTTTTAATAAATTTTGATTAATTAATTTAGCCATTAATCCAATTTCATCATCTGCACTATCATCTAATTGTTTTAATACTTTTGTTTCTTTATTAATGTATTTAAAGAAGTCTAATAAACCTTCTTGGAATTTTTCTAAAGGTTTTGAAATAACTTTATTTGAAATAAATGACATCAAAACAGATAAAATAATTGTAATTATCAAAATAACTATAATAGTATTAAATATTGTTTCATTAATCTTTTTTTCAGTTTTTTCTTGCATCATAATAACTCTTTTTTGAATATCATCAGTATAAGCACCCGTTCCAATTATCCAATCCCAAGCTTGGAACTTTTGAACATATGCTAATTTTCCAATATCTTTGTCTTCTCCTGGTTTAGGCCAAAAATAATGAAGTGCTTTTCCATCAGAATGTTTATTTGCAATTTTAACAATTTCTTTGTAAATATATTTACCTTTAGGATCTTGTAAATTTGTTAAATCTCTACCTGCTAATGAAGGTTTTGATCCATGCATTACAACTTCATGTTTTGAATTATTTATCCAAAAATATCCAGATGTTCCATATTTCATATTTGATATAGCTATTAAAGCTTCTTTTTGAAGTTTAGCTGTTACGTCACCTACGTATTCACCATTACCTACAACCCAATTATATGCTTTAAATGTACTCAAATAAGATATTTTATCTTGACTTTTTTTATGTCCAGGTTTAGTCCAAACATAATCTATAAAACCAGAACCATAAAGTTTAGCAATTTTTCCAAATTCATAAAATATTCTTTTTCCATTTTCATCCATAATATTTGATAAGTCTTTTTGAACTAATGATGGTTTGATTGGATGCATAATCATTTGTCCACTAAAATCATTAATCCAAAAATAACCAGATTTACCATATCTTGTCTTTTTTACAGTAGTTTTTATTAATTCTTTTAATTCATCAGCTGGCATGGAATCTTTATATTTATTATGTAAACCATTCATTATTGATAAAATGAACCCATTTTGTTCTTTTAAATAAGATTCTAATTCTTCTTTAACTTTTTCTTTTGCTGTTCTTTTATGATAATACTCAACAGTTTTCATAGCAAGTGAAACATAATTCTTAAGTTCATTTTCTTTACTAAGAAAAGCATCTTTCCTAAAATCATTAATAACAATTTTAGATGTACTATTTAGTGAGTTAATTGATAACATTAACATTATTACGGAAACTAATGTAATTGATATAATTACAATTAATAAAAGTTTTATTTTTATTGACATTGATTTGAACATTATTACTCCTTTTTACAAATAACAAGAATGTTATTGTCTTGAATTAAAACATATTATTGATTAAATAGTTCTAAATAATTAATATATTATTTTTTTATAAGCTAAATATCATATTATGTATTAAATGCATTTAGATATAAACTATTTATATCTAATATATAGAAATAATTATATTTAACAGAAAAATAAGATTTATTAATTTAAGTAAAAAATTATTTATTACCTAAACGTTGATTTTACTAGCAGATAAGAAAAGATAGTTTTTCCCTGTTATTGTAACTCTAAATTTTTTCTGTTGAAGATATTTTTTGCAAAAATATATATCTTTATGCATTACTGAAAGTTCAGAATAAGAGTAATTTTTTGCTTTTGCACCATAAATCATCTCTCCATCAATCCATCTACAATTTGGAAAACCTAAAATAAGAGCTGAATCTTTTTCTAATAATTCTTGAACTAAAGACATAAATAAAAGTTTAAAGTTTAAAGAAGAACTTTGTAGTGTGCCTATGCTAATTAATAAATCAAATTTGCCTAAAGAAAGTGAAGATAAATCATTAATATCGTGTTTATAAAACTTTGCATTATTAGGAAATCTTTTTTGTGCAATATTTATCGCACTTTGACAAAAATCAATTCCAGTTAAAGATACTTCATTAAACTCATCTTCTTTTAAAATATTTTGAATAACTTCAAATTCATCTGCCCTATTTATTCCAAGGTTAATTATTTTCTTACGATCTTTTATTCTAATGTTTTTTAATGCCTGTGAATAATAATGTATAAAACTAGGTTCTTCACTTTTATTAATTAAAAAGAAATCGGAATTTAATCCATATTTTTCTGTTTTTAATTCAAGTTGTTTATGAAAAGAAGAATCTTGATTTAATTTTTTAAATTTTAAACATATCGTGTAAGTAGATATTTTTTCTGGTAATCTTAATTTAAAAAACATAATTTCTGCTAAATCATTCCAAGCTTTAAACGATCTATAAATATATTCTTCATTTTCAAAAGTCAAAATAGCACCCGCGTAAGAGTTATCTCCAAAATCTGGATTAAGTACTTCTAAACAAACTTCATCATTTTCTTTGTTTCTATTAAAATATTCAAGTATTTCTAACATACTTTCATTAGTAAATTTTTTCATTTCTTATCTTTTAGTAAATTTTTTAGAATTATATCTAATTCTTATATATACAAAATGAAAAATATTATAAACTATAAAAAAAGGATAAATTATCAAATATACAGTAAGTTCAAATAAAACAGTAGATCAATTAGCTCAAGATATAGAAACAAATGCAAAAGAATTCCAATTTGGTGTATTACATACTCATAATATTAAACAAACACTTATATCAAAAGGTAAAGATTTTGAGAATGAATGTTTAGTATTAGATATTTGTAATG
>JABSON010000135.1:5795-7950 GCA_013215915.1 Campylobacteraceae bacterium
TACAGCGTCGTTAAAAAATAATTTCAAGGAATTTAGTATGTTGGCAACTTTGGCGGTAATAAAATGGGATGTCGCGCCGGAAATTTTCACGATATTCGGTCATCCTATTCGTTGGTATAGTCTTTTATTCGCAGCGACTTTTTTTGTTGGGCTGCACTTGATGCAGTGGATTTATAAAAAAGAAGGAAAAGTACTAGTATCTATGGTTAAAATTACTCAACTAATTCCTTTATTAAATAAAGGTTTAGAAGACAAAGCAAAAGAAATTGAAAAAGTATTATTAAATATAATTAACATTTCTCTTTAATTATTTATAAATTTCAATATAAATCAATCTTAATTTAGTATAATCCACGATTAAGGAGATTTATGTTGAAAAAAAGAATTATAGCAGGCTTAATATTTACTATGCTTTCAACTAGTAATATTATTGCAAATACAAATATTGAAAATACTCAAAATACTATAAAAAAAAAGAATGACTTATTAATTGGTTATTACGGAAGGCCAAATACTTCAAGTTTAGGAATTTTAGGCCAAAGTTCAATAAAAGACTTAGTTATAAAAATGAAGAAACAATCACTTTATTATCAAAAAGAACTAGGTAATAAAATAAATATCCAACTAGCGTTTCACCTAATATATGGTCTTGCAACTAAAGATGCAGGTAAAGATAATGATTATATAATAAATCTTAATGATAAAATGGTAATGAAATATATTACAGCAGCTCAAAAAGAAAATTTTGCAATTATTATAGATATGCAATTAGGAATATATACTCCAAAAGAAGCGATACAGCCAATACTTAAATATTTAAAGTATAAAAATGTACATTTAGCCTTAGATCCTGAATTTAAAATACCCACTCACAGAAAATACCCACCTGGAAAATATATCGGTTATATTATGGCAAAAGATCTAAACTTAGCCCAAGAATTAATAAGTAATTATTTAATTGAAAATAATATCACAGAAAAGAAAAAACTTATTGTCCATATGTTTCATCCTAGAATGTTAAGAAACAGAGGAAATGTTAAAACCTTTAATAATATCGATTTAATTTATAATATTGATGGTCATGGTGAGGCACAAAGTAAAATTAATATTTATAACTCTTTAATTAATAAAGATAAATTAAAAATTATTAACTCTGGCTTTAAAATATTTCTTAAAGCAGATAAAAAACCTTTAATGACACCTAAAGAAATTTTAGGATTTAAGAATATAAAAAGTTCTTTAATCAAACAACAACCTACCTATATAAACTATCAATAAAGATATAAGCAAAGCTTATATCTTTATTGCCTTTGTGACATATGAGTGACTATAATATAATTAAGTAAACTTTTATTTATTCTACATTAAAATTCCAAATTATTGCAATAATAATTATCAATATAAGGATATTTATGAAATTAACAGATTTAAAAAAAGGTGACTTGGCAAATATTATTAGTATAAATGCGAACAAAATATTAAAAAATAGGTTTTCATCTTTTGGAATTAATAAAGGTGCGAAACTCTCACTTGAAGAGTATTCATTCTCTAAAAAAACATTAGAGATTAAAATTAACAAGTCTCGAATAGCTTTAAGAGTTAATGAAGCGCATACAATAGAAGTTAAAGCATGCTAAAGTTCTCTGATAAAAAAACTATTAAGGTAGTTTTAGTGGGACAAGCTAATGTTGGAAAATCTATGCTTATTAACTCAATTTCAAAATCAAAATTAAGAGTTGGAAATTTTGCTGGTGTAACAGTTGAAAAAGAAGAAGTATTATTTGAATATAAAAACTATAAAATCGAAATTATTGATTTACCTGGAACATACTCACTAAATAATTATACCCTAGAAGAAAAAGTTACAAAAGAATACTTAGAAAATAAAAACTATGATCTAATATTAAATGTCTTAGATTCAACAAACTTAGAAAGAAACTTATATTTAACTCAAGAACTAATGCTATTAGAGAAAAAACATTTAATAGCATTAAATATGATAGATGAAGCAAAAAAAGAAAATATAAATATTAATGAAAATAAATTATCTTCAATTCTTGGAATAAAATGTGTGAAGACTGCAGCAAATAAAGATATTGGAAAAATAGAATTATTAAATAGTATTATTTCTATATATGAAAATAAATGTAAAAAA